>LUCF01000023.1 GCA_001593845.1 Candidatus Bathyarchaeota archaeon B63
GGGGTCGTGGCCGGCATAGGCCATTACGGGAACAACATGGGCATCCCAACGGTTAATGGAGCCATATACTTCGATGAGAGCTACGTCGGAAACGTCGTCGTCTACTGCGGATGCATCGGAACCCTACCCATAAGCAGGTACATAAGGGACGCCGGGCCGGGTCACATCATAGTATTGGCCGGCGGCCGGACTGGGAGAGACGGGATTCACGGCGTCACCTTCGCCTCCCTTGAGCTGACTGAGGAGTCCGAGGAGGTCTCCAGGCCAGCCGTCCAGATCGCGAACCCGATAGAGGAGGAGAAGCTGGCAAGGGCGATCATAACCATAAGGGACATGGAGCTCGCCTCATCGATAACTGATCTCGGCGGCGGGGGACTCTCAAGCGCGGTTGGCGAGACAGCTCATAAATTCGGATGCGGAGCTGAGGTTGAGCTCGAGAGGGTTCCCCTGAAGTACCCGCAGATCGCCCCGTGGGAGATATACATCTCAGAGTCCCAGGAGAGGATGCTGCTTACAGTCCCTGTTGAGAACCTCGATGGGGTCCTAGAGGCCTTCGAGTCGGAGGGCGTAGAGGCCACGGCGATAGGGAGGCTGACGAGAGGCGGAGAGCTGAGGATAACCTATAGGGGCCACACAGTCGCGGATCTCGACATGGACTTCCTCTTCAGCCCGCCCCTGACTAAGAGATTCGCGGAGTGGAGGAAGCCCACATATGAGGAGCCGAGGATCGGGGAGCCTGAGAACCTGACCGAGCTGCTCCTCCGGATACTCTCATCACCAAACGTCGCGAGCAAGGAGGCCGTGATCAGGACGTACGATCATGAAGTCAAAGGGAACACCGCCGTCAAGCCTCTCTGCGGAAGGAATGGGGGGCCAAGCGACGCAGCCGTGCTTAAGCCTCTCGAGCGGTCCTGGAGGGGAATCGTCGTATCCTGCGGCATGAACCCCAGGTATGGGAAGATAGACCCCTACTGGATGGCCGCCTCAGCCATAGATGAAGCCCTACGGAACAACCTCTCGGTAGGCGGGCGTAGAATAGCCCTCCTCGACAACTTCGTCTGGGGAACCCCTGAGAAGCCGGATAGGCTCGGGGGGCTAGTGAGGGCATGCAAGGCCTGCTATAGATTCGCGAAGGGCTTCGGGGCTCCCTTCATATCAGGCAAGGACAGCCTCTACAATGAGTCTCCCCTCGGCCCGGTCACGCCTACCCTACTGATAACGGCAGTCGGGATCATACCGGACATAAGAATGGCCGTGACGATGGACCTGAAGGCCCCCGGCAACCCGGTCTATATACTCGGCCGAACCCGCCGTGAACTTGGAGGCTCAGAATACTACTGGCTCAGGGGATACCTCGGGATGTCTGTCCCGAAGGTCAGGCTGGGAGAGGCGAGGCGGACCATGAATAGGCTGAGAAGGGCGATAGACCGCGGATATGTAGAAGCATGCCACGATCTGTCAGAGGGCGGCTTGGGCGTAGCGGCGGCTGAGATGGCCTTCTCAGGCGGAATCGGGCTTGAGGTAAATCTCGGGATGGTGCCAGTCTCAGAGGGCCTCAGGAGGAGTGACTACATACTATTCTCGGAGTCGAACAGCCGCTTCCTAGTCGAGGTTCCCAAGGCAAGGATGGAGGACTTCGAGGAGACTATGAGGGGCGCCGTCTACTCATTGATCGGCTGGACGAAGAAGGAGGAGAGCCTCACAGTTTACAGCCCGGATGGAAGGAGGATAATCGATGTCAGCCTAGACCTGATGATGGATGCCTGGAAGAGAACGCTCGGTGATTAAGGATGAAGAGGCGGGACGTAAGGATCTGCATAATAAGGGTTGGGGGGACAAACTGCGACAGGGAGACGGCGGGGGCCCTCAGGAGACTAGGCGTCCAGGCTGAGACCCTGCACCTCAACCTTCTAGTTAAGAGCAGGAGCCTACTGGATTACGACGGCCTCATCATCCCAGGCGGCTTCTCATTCGGCGACTACGTGAGGGCCGGGGCGATACTGGCCAAGAGCCTAACCGCGAGGCTCGGGGAGGATCTAAAGGCATTCATCGATGAAGGGAAGCCCATACTAGGCATCTGCAACGGGTTCCAAGTGCTCGTAGAGTCCGGCCTCCTGCCAGGCTTCATGGGGATCACCAAGTACCCCGAAGCGGCGTTGGCGACGAACGTCCCGATAGGGTACAGGTGCAGATGGGTCTACCTCAGACATGAGAACCAGGGCAGATGCATATTCACCAAGGATATCCCGGAGGGGAAGGTGCTGAGGATCCCAGTTGCCCATGCAGAGGGAAGATTCATATTCCCAAAGGAGAAGGAGGAGCGTCTCCTAGAGAGGCTTCTGGGGAACGATCAGCTCGTCCTCAGATACTGTGATGAGGGTGGGAGGCCGGCTGAGGGGCGATACCCGGAGAACCCGAACGGCTCCTTCTATGACATAGCGGGGATATGCGACCCGTCTGGGACAATATTCGGGCTTATGCCTCATCCTGAGAGAGCCTTCTACGGGTGGCAGCTCCCAGACTGGACGAGGATGGAGAATCCCCCGAGATTCGCCGATGGGAGGCTAATCTTCTCCTCCATGATCGAGTACATCACCCGAAGGTTCTAAGCGGTCACCCTCTCAGACGGCCACTGCTATCTTCTTCCTGTTAGACTCGTAGCCCGCGGAGACTACCCTCAGGACGTCCCTGCCGAACTCCCCATTCGATATGGGCTCCTCATCCTTCTGGATGGACGTCACGAAGTGGCGGAGCATATTGCGGAATCCATATTGGTAATTCTCGTCTATTATGGGGGATGTCCACCCGCGGCTCATCGATGCCTTCTCAACGACGTATGAGTATCCCACATCGCTGTAGATGGTTATCGGGTTCGCATGGGTAAGATTGATGAAGGCCATGCCCTCCGTGCCGTAGATCTCGATCCTATCCTGCATGCCTCCCTTCGTTATGTAGTTCGAGTGGGCTATGCCCGCTCCTCCGCCCTCGAAACGCATCAGGACGACTGCGTAGTCCTCAACCTCTATCCTGTGAAGCAGGTTTCCGAGCTCAGCGTAGACCCTCCTAACTGGCCTCCTCATCATATGCATGATGAAACCTATGGGATGGACAGCCATGTGGATCAGGACTCCCCCTCCGCAGTACTCCCTCCTCGTAGCGTACGGCGAGTGGCTCCCGCTGTGCTGCTCACGAGCCTCTATCACAAGCAGCCTCCCGAGAGCCCCCTCCCTTATTATCTCCCGCATCCTCTCAGCGGCCGGGGTGAAGAGCCAGTTCTCACCGTACATGAGCTTTACGCCCGCCCTCCTGCACGCCCTGACCATCTTCTCCGCCTGGTCAGTTGAGACGGCGAGTGGCTTCGTGCAGAGGACATGCTTCTTATGCTCAGCAGCCGAGATGGTTACTCTGTGATGCAGATAGTTCGGGACGCATACGTTAACGGCGTCTATATCATCCCTCTCGAACATCTTCTCATAGTCAGTGTACCAGGCCTCTAACCCGTACTTCTCCGCGAGGCTCTTCGCGTGAGCAGGGGTCTTCGAGGCGACGGCGACGAGCTTGACGCGTGGATCCTCCCTGTAACAGGCTGCGAACTTGTCAGCGAGAAAGCCTGAGCCCACCAGTCCCATGCCGATCTTCTTCATACCCTTTATCCTCCATCAACATTAACGGGTGAGAAGAACCCGATATGTATCCAAGCTGTACATATTTCTTACGGGCATATTAAAAACATTTTAACCCACCCTGATGCCGATTCCATCCATCTTAACCTTTCAGGTCAAACATTGACTCGGAAAACACGGAAGAGACTATAAGATACCCAGCTCAGCGGTCTATGCTTCCATGCCTAAGAAAAGGAGGCATAGAACAGCGAGATTAAACAAATATAACCATCCGAGTGATTAATGCAGTATCATGAAGAACATAATACTAATAATCACGGATACTTTCCGTTACGACAATCTCGGCGGCAAGGCGGAGAGGCCGGTCAGAACCCCCGAGCTCGACAGATTCGCAGAGGAGAGGGCCACATCGATCGAGAGGTTCTACACGGGCAGCTTCCCGACAATACCCCACAGAACCGACCTGGCATCCAGCATTCTTGGGTGGCCTCACTTCGGCTGGAGGCCTATCGACATGACTGTTCAAAACCACATAGCGGGCCTCCTTAGGCAGTGTGGCTACGCTACGCAGTTGATCTGCGACACCGCGCACCTCTTCAACTCGAGGTTCCATTATAGCTTCGACGCCGCGTTCCAGCATAGGGGCCAGGAAGGCGATAAGCATCTTCTACACCTCAACGATCCGATAGAGCGTGTGATGCCTTTCGAGAAGACGAGGCTCAGTAGCTGGTTTAGGGGACACCCACTCGTAGACCAGCATAGGTGGACAAACAGGTACTTCCGGTACGAGGCTGAGACCTTCGCCGCTAGGACCGCGGCGACGGCCATACGGTGGCTCGAGGAGAACTGGAAGGCCCCTCCATTCTTCCTATGGGTCGACTTCTTCGATCCGCATGAGCCTTGGGACCCACCTGAGTACCTCGTTCGACGGTACGATCCCGACTATGATGGGGTTCCCATGATACACCCGAATTATGGGTACTCCACAGATTATACAGCTGAGGAGCTGGAGAACCTGTGGGCTCATTACGCCGCGGAGTCAGAGCTCGTCGACCGCTACATAGGGAGGATACTGCAGAAGATAGATGACCTTCAACTCTGGGATGATACTATAGTCATCATCACATCTGATCACGGAACGTCCATCGGTGAGCATGAACGGACGGGAAAGTCCAACATCAACAGACGTGACGAACGGTTCTGGCCCATATATCCAGAGATCGGTCACGTCCCATTCCTCATCGGAGGGGGAGACATAAAAGGAGGAAGAAGCCTAGACATGATCGCACAACCGATCGACATACTGCCCACAATATGTGACCTCGCCCAAGTTGAGGTTAAGCCATCACAGAGGTTCCAGGGAAGATCATTTGCGGAGGCCATTCTTAACGATGAACCAGCACACCGCAGTTACGCGGTCAGCGGTCAGTACATCGCAGGGAACAGGGTTCCGAGGAAGGCGACCACGCCCTTCCTTGTGACTAGGAGATGGGGGTACACTCCCATCGGAGCCGGCGGGGAGCCAGAACTCTATGATCTAGCAAGGGATCCCTTGGCTGAGAACGATGTCTCCGGGGATAACCCCGACGTGATCGGGGAGATGCACAGCCTTCTCCTTGAGCATCTACGTCTCCATGGAGCTACTGAGGATTTCATGTCCCTCTGGGGAAGACCATAACATCCGTCGCTCTCCCCTTTTTTATCAGCCCTTTTAGGATCCACGCTTCTCTGATCCGGCTTAAGATAAGCCATGCCGCCTTTAAATCGCAAAGATTTTTAGAGTAGACGCTCAAGGGATAAGAGAACCCGCCGGGTAGGGCTGGCTGGAGGGGAAGAGCGAATGGGGGAATCAGCTTGGAGGAGGCCGGAGATCAGGGTTCTACTCTATGGAGTAGGTGCGATAGGAAGCCAGATAGCAAGGCTGATTCTGAAGAGGAGGGGGCTGAGGATAATCGGTGCAGTCGATGCATCCCCGGAGAAGTATGGAAGAGACCTAGGCTGGGCAATCGGCGCCGATCGCCCCGTAGGAGTCAAGATCTCCAAGGATCCGGAGGAGCTCCTTTCACGCGTCGATGCCGATATCGCTGTTCATGCAACCTCCTCATTTCTTAGGGATGTCCATCCTCAGCTGGTTCAGCTCATAAGGCACGGCTTGAACGTCATCTCAACATGCGAGGAGCTCTCATACCCATACGTGGTTGATGCATCCCTAGCCTCTAAGATCGACGAGTTAGCGAGGGAGCACGGCGTAACGGTTCTGGGAACGGGTATAAACCCCGGATTTCTGATGGACGCCCTGCCCATAATGCTCTCCGGAGCCTGCCAGGAGGTCAGGCATATCCGTGTTGAGAGGGTCATAGACGCGGCGAAGCGCAGGCTGCCCTTCCAGAAGAAGATTGGAGCTGGGCTTACAGTTACGGAGTTCGAGAAGAGGATTAGAGACGGGTTGATCACGGGCCATGTAGGCCTGAAGCAGTCAGTTGCTATGATAGCTGATGCGTTGGGGGTTAAACTCCAGAGGATCGAGGTGAGGCCCGTTAAGCCCATAACCGCCGAGAAGCCCGTGGGGAGCCCCCACATAAGCGTAGAGGAGGGCATGGTAGCCGGCCTCTCCCAGTCCGCCCACGGCATAGTCGATGGCAGAGCATTCATAACCCTCATCTTCAAGGCATACATCGGAGCTGAAGAGGAGTACGACTCCGTAATGATCGATGGGACGCCCAGCATAAACCAGAAGATCAGCCCATGCATACACGGGGACCTGGCGACGGCGGCCATCATCGTGAATTCAATCCCGAAGGTAATCCGCGCCCCGCCTGGGCTGAGGACGATGAAGGACCTACCCCTCCCATCCGCAATCCTCGGCGACGTTAGAAGTCTATTATGAGAAGGCTGGTCCCTAGATAGGGGGCTTGATGAGCTTCCTCCTCCTCATGGGAAGCCTGGTCCATCGTATGAACTCCCTGCTGGGGGGATCAGAATCGAAGAGGGCCCTTCTGCTCGCCTCCAGTAGGCTGAGGGGCTTCCCCGCATACTCCGCGGCCGTTAGGACCCTATGCCCGGCGTCCATAGATGACTCGAAGACTGATCCTAGATGTTCCCTCCAGTCCTCGGTTCTTAGCACATGGTGATCCAGTATCACAAGTGGGACATGGGAGGATATGACGGCTAGGTTCTTCAAGGCATGCTCGATCGTCTCCCGGCTGACCCTGAAGTCTCTAAGGTAGAGCGGGGGACCTCCGATTATAGCCATGCTCACGGACTCCCCCAGTATAACCTTTAATGTTCCATCCGAGGCTGGGCCTTGGACATCAGGCGCGTAGAGAACCTTCTCGTCTCCATGCTCGATGATCGTCAGGAGGACCCATCCGAGCTCGGAGCCTTCGCCTCCATGGAAGACAGGGCTGCTGAACCGCAGGGTGGTCCCGCCGAACCTGAAGGATCTGCCGTCTGCGTACTCCAGCCTAGCTGCGGCCCTCCCACCCATCTTCCTGAAGAGCCATCCCCTCCGCCTCTGGCTGAAGTTGATCATGGACTTGAAGCTCTTCGCGAAGATTATCTTGCCCCCGTAGATGCGCTCAGATGTCTCCGCTGAGGACCAGAGGTTCGCCCAATCAGTGAAGGAGGGCGTGTGATGATCGAAGTGGTAGTGGCTTACCGTGACGACATCAGCCTGACCAGCGGCCTCTATGATAATCTCCCTCCGCTCCTTCAGGGCCTTGTACTCCCTAGGGTGGGGAGGAAGGCCGAATCTCCTCGGACCGAGGGCGACGCCGGCATCTAGGAGAATCTTCACGTCAGGCGTCTCGACGAACGTGCACATCGAACGGACGCCGAAACTCTCAAAGGCCAAAGGCCGAACCTTGATCTTCCTCAGCATACCAACCAGAGCACCGGAGAGGCCTGTAGAGGGCCTTAAGAGATGTACCCAGCCCCCCTTATTTCGGTTTTCCATGAGCCCAAAACATTAAAGTTAATATCGAGGCTCATAAAAATAGAATCAGAAGCCCGGTGGTGTAGCGGCCAAGCATGGCGGGCTCTGGACCCGCTGACGAGAGTTCGAATCTCTCCCGGGCTACCATTACACCCAAGTCAGGATTGGGTTCAAATTATCGGTTTTTGACGTTTACACACATGAATATACAAGGACCTGATGCGCAATAAAAAACATAAGTCTACAAAACTTACTTTGCAAGTAAAGTATTTATGAAAAGAGATGGCATGATCTTCTTGGTTTGGTTTATGTTCTCGGAAATTGAAAGTAAGATTAAAGCAGCTAAAAATGGTCTCAGGTCCATCGGTTATGTCGTTAAAGAAGTATCTGCACGAGAGTTCTACAATTTTATGACCGGAGAGATATTTTCTGAGGATACTACCACTCTGGATGATGTTCTAGGGAATGAATATCTCATGATTCATGAAGTAGCAGAGATAAATGAGCTAAAGAAAATGGGGAGAACAATTAACAAGCGGGTGATTGTAGACTCGCCTAAGACTGTGATCTATGATGCTCATCTCACCGCACTTGAAAAAGAACTTGAGTACGCGTTGCACAAGAAAGACTATGCTTGGGTCAAAATTAGACTTAGGCAACATAAAGAAAGCGTATTGGAGGATGATCCCAACCTACCAGAGGAGATGAGACCCAGAGCTGAGGCCATATTCGAAAAGTTTCTCAAAGCTGTACAACAGAGGACACGTAAAAGGCTTTATGAAAGACCGAAAAGTTAAACCGATATTTGAACCTATTTAGGCTGCAGAATTTGCTGTAATTTTCAAGTGTTTGCGAGTCGATATTGAGGGGAAGAGTTAAAACGTTCTCTGGAGATTTATATTTTAGTGATAAAGGTATGACTCTTTTAACTTCTGAAGAGAAAGAATTGTTGGCTAGGGTGGCTAACTTAATGGATGAGTTATTGGAGACTCTTGAGGTTATGCAGGATAAGGAGCTTGTTGAGGATTTGAGGATTGCTTTGCGAGAGGTGGAAG
>LUCF01000024.1:0-8610 GCA_001593845.1 Candidatus Bathyarchaeota archaeon B63
ATTCCCCGTTCAACAGGCATGTCCGCGAGGCAGGCGAATCTAACCCCGTACCGCTCGTTTATGCTGAAGAACCTCGGAACCCTGTCGCCCGCGTCCCTCGAGAGGATCACGTTCGCCTTCAGCTTGCCCTCCGCCTCCCGCCTCCTATTAACCTCATGCCCATCCAGGACCTCATGGCTCTTCTGAGTGAACTCGTTGAGGAGCTGAGCTGCCCTCCTTGCCTCCTCGGTCTCAACGAGCGGGACGGATCTCTGCAGAAACATCCTGAAGTTGGGCTTCGCGACGCCCATCCCCTCGAACCGTTCGTAGGCTGGATCCGTATTCGTTATCTCGGCTGACAGCCTCAGGCCCTTGCCCCTGATCACGAGGACAGCTCTGTGCCCCAACGTGCTCTTGAATTCGAACTCTGCTGGATGAGACTCGAGATGGACCTCCCTGTTGATCGCTTCTGAGAGCTCCGCTGCCTCCTCAGTGGTCAATGTTCGCCCCACCCTTCGGTCTATTATCCTCCGATCGGAACCCAGCGTCGCAAAGTTACACCTCAACGCGAGGTCCCCGTCCTCCATGCTCAGGTCGGCGCCGAACGCTTCTATAGGGCCCCTCCCCACATGATACTTGAATGGGTCGTAGCCGAGTATAGAGATGACGGCGACGTCGCTCTCTGGGGCTATCCCCTCACCCACAGCGTACATGAGCCCCAGCTTTCCCCTGCTGGCCAGAAGATCGAGGTTCGGGGTCTCCGCGTATCCGAGGGGAGTCTCGCCTCCAAGCTCATCTATCGGGAGGTCGCCTAAGCCGTCGATAACTATGTAGATAAGCCTCAACGTCAAGTCTGCTCCTCAGCCTTTATATGCAATGACTCGTCGGGAATATTAGCCTTTCCGCGCCCCCGGGGGAATGGCACTAGGCTGGCACAGACAAGCTTATTAGCAGGTCGCTTGAGTATTCATCGATGCTTGGAGGATGATCCACCATGCCTATACTCAGAGCTGAAACGCTTAGGAAGATCTCAGAGGAGATCTTCAAGGCCTACGGAGCCCCTGCTGAAGAGGCGAGGCTGGTATCAGAATCTCTGGTCGAGGCTAACCTCTGCGGGCATGACTCGCACGGCGTCATCCGCATCATCCAGTACGTAAAGGCTATAGAGAGAGGCGCCCTAAAGCCGGGAGCAGAGATCGAGATTGTAAGGGAGACCCCATCATCCGCCTTGATAAGGGGGAACTGGGGGTTCGGGCAGGTCGTGGCGAGGAGGGCCATGGAGCTTGCGATTGGGAAGGCGGAGGAGAACTCGGTAAGCGTGGTCTGCGCCTATGACCTCTACCATATTGGGAGGCTCGCTGACTACACGGCGCTCGCGGCTGAGAGGGGCATGGTCGGGGTGGCGATGGTCAATTCCACCCCCACTGTGGCGCCATACGGTGGGAGGGAACGGCTTCTCAGCACAGCCCCGATCAGCTACGCGTTTCCAACGGGGGAGGAGAGCATGTTCCTCCTCGACATCGCGACCAGCGTCTGCGCGGAGGGGAAGGTAAGGGTCTCCCTCCATAGGGGCGAGAGGCTGCCTGACGGATTGATCATCGATAAGGATGGGCATCCGAGCACTGACCCCGCAGATCTATATGAGGGAGGGGCGCTCCTGCCGCTCGGAGGGGACCTCGTCGGATATAAGGGGTTCGGGCTTGGATTGGCCGTTGAGGTTCTGGCGGGCATACTATCAGGCGCCGGATGCGCCTATGAGGAGGGTAAGGTTGGAAACGGAGTCTTCTTCGAGGTCATAAATATCGATGATTTCATGCCGGTCGAAGAGTTCAAAGAGCGGATTGACGCCTTGATCAGGAGGATAAAGTCATCTAAGCTCCGACCCGGCTTCACGGAGATACTCATCCCCGGCGAGCTGGAGCTGAGGACCCGAAGGGTCAGGCGGGATGAGGGGATCTATATCCCCGAGAGGACGTGGAGGGAGATAACGGAGATAGCTGAGAAGAGGGACGTGAGGCTCGCTGATATCTTAAGTCGGGGGTGTTAGCCCCGCAAGAAAACGATGCGGATCGATGCTCGGCTTGGATAATATCTGAAGATATACTTCCGTGTTGAAAAACGTTTTAATTTTCATGGGCCACCTCCCCACTGGATGGAAGCATGTATTCTTCAAGGATCATGGGGAGCCTAAAGGGTCTTCTGGAGGCCCTCGAGAAGGAAAGAGAATCACTGAGGAGCATCATGCTAAGTGGGAGGATCTCCCGCGAGACCTTCGATCTGCTGGAGAGAAGGATAAACAGGACGATCTCTCTCGCCTCGGAGCTGGAGGACGCCCTAAGGGATGATGAGGCCTTCTGGACGAGGAGCCTCCAAGATGGGGTTAGGATCCTCGAGGGCATCCTTCTAGAGCTGGAGCTCAAGCGCCTGCTGGGGGAGGTTGGGGAGGAGGAATATCAACGGAGCAGCGGGGTCATAACTGAGGGAATATCCATGATTATGGGTCAACTGAGGCGTGATGAGGCGGCAAGCATGCGGGCAGAGCTGGACTCTGACCAATCTGGGGGTGGAGACCCACCCGGCGAGGCTGAGAATGACGTTGAGGAGCCCCATGGAGGCTCTGGGAATCCCGTTGGGAGGCGCGGCGGGTCCCGGGAAGGAGTCATGAATGATGCGTGGGGGGTCTCCGCGGTCTGCTGCATGAATCCGTGGAATCCTGACTGCAGAAATACGGACATAGAGGTCAGCATATACTATCACGGCAGGATGGTTCCCATATGCCGACGATGCTGGGAGGAGATAGCAAACAAGGATGTTGAGTGGTCAAGCCTCTGAGGGGCTCGAGGAACCCGCCCTTAACAACCCTCCAATCTGTTAGGGGGATTATTGAACCTCAGATGCCCACAGAATTTTTTCTTTATGAATATACTGTAGGCCTATTATGTGGAGATTCCTTCTTATATGCCTGCTGAAAAAATGGCATACGCGCCGATGTGCATTTCCATTCATGCATGTATAAATGCTGTAAGGTTCACCTCTTCCATGCATAGAGAGATCGTTAGCGGTGGAGCCTCAGCCGGCCGGAGGGAAGCCCCCTCGGAATTCATGTTGAGGAGGAGTTTAAGAGCTGTGGTTCCCGGCGGGCCATCATCGCTCAGCAAGGATGAGATAAGGGAGAGGATCTGGAGGCTGCTTGAGGAGAGGGGAGTGGCGAGGTTTCCGAGGCCGGTTAGGGGCAGAATACCGAACTTCGTCGGGGCGGAGAAGGCGGCTGGGAGAATATTCAGCCGGAGAGAATTCGAGGATGCTGAGGTGATAAAGGTGAACCCAGACGCGCCCCAGATCCCTGTTAGGCGGATGGCACTCGCAGCCGGGAAGAAGCTGCTGATGCCGACCCCCCGGCTGAAGAGGGGGTTCATGCTGCTTGACCCCGGGAGGATCCCCAAAGAAGCCCTGCGGAGGGCTTCCACTCTGAGGGGGGCCTTCAAGTACGGAAGGATCTGCCCCCTTCAGCAGATCCCAAATGTTGATCTGATAGTGGTCGGCTCGGTTGCCGTCTCCAGGGATGGGATCCGCGTTGGGAAGGGCGGGGGATACAGCGAGATCGAGTATGGGATCCTTAGGGAGCTCAGGCTGGTCGATGAGGAGACACCGGTCTTCACATCCGTCCATGATCTCCAGATAATCGATTGCGCCCCGAGAGAGGCTCATGACTTAACGGTCGACCTCATATCCACGCCTCGTAGGCTCCTAAGGATCAGGGGGAGGCATCCTAGGCCTGAGGGGATACTGTGGGAGATGCTGACTGATGCCCAGATGCGCGAGATGCCCATCCTCCATGAGGTAAGGAGAATCTCAAAGTAGCGGCCGGCTCATTTAGGCGTCCCACGCCTTTCAGCCTCCCTATCGGAGGAATGGAGATGCTTCGCTGTTCTCCAGGCATAGATGATGGCGGTTAATCCAGCGTGCACAGTGATGCTCATCAAGGAGTATAGGGGAACGCCTAAGAGCACGCCGATTAATATGTGAATGTTGTATAGGTTCCTCCTCCCAGCGATTCTCCTGAAGGCCCTCTCGAAACCCCCGTATATGTCGAGGCTCATCCCCATCGTTCTGCTGAAAGTATCGTAGCAGTACCTATAGAAAGAAATGAAGAGGATAGAGAACATGCTCAATATAAGCGGGAGGGAGCTACCCGTGCTCATATGGAGAAAGAGGGCGAGCGAGATTAGCCAAGTAAACTCGAAGAGCAGATCGAAGGCGTGCTCCATCTTCCCGAGCTTCGATGTCTGGTTTTTAGCCCTTGCCAGCTTACCATCCACACCATCCATCACCCCCACGACGAAGCTCAGGAGCGAACCGGGGAGAAGATGGCCGAAGAAATAAAGCGCGGCGACCACGTATGCCAGAAGATTAGTCATCACCGTTACCTGATTCGGGGTTACACGCGTATTCATCAATCTGAGGACGATCATGTTCTCTATGGGCCTGTGGACGTAATGGGCTAACAGGTCAGATGGTCCCTTCTCCTTCTCGAAGCTTACCCCCCTCAATTCCCCCTTCTCTCCGAAAAGAATGGGCCGGGGAAAGTTCGGGCTTGCAATCGCCTCGGAGGCTCCATGATGAGCCTCTCACGGAGGGTCCCCCTGAATGCTGATTCCGCCTCAAGGATTGGCAGGATGCTCTCGGCTATCTTTCCCATTCTAGGCGTGTCAACATCGATCCAGTAATACTCATCATCGTCAAAGCAGCATGCCTTCATCCTCTCCTCATCGGCCAGCTCCCTGATGGCGTCCGTCAACGAGTAGAGTCCCCTCCGTATGCTCTTCCCGAGCGCATCAAATAGGACGGAGGAGCAAAGGAATATCCCCATGTCGACGCCGTTGTATTCTCTTAGGTTCTTACCTATCCGGAGGATTCTATCACCGTCAACCTGAACCTTCGTGGCGTCTTCCATGTCAAAGACGTAACTCATCTGGGTGTCGACGCAGAGGACGCATTCATCCCCACGGGTTCCATGCCTCTGGAGCTCGCATAGGATCTCGGGATTAAAGACGTGATCCGACATGAGGAGAACGAAGTTCTCATCTATCAGCTCCCTAGCCACGTAGACGGAGACGCCGTTACCCATCCTCCAACGCCTATTCTCGACATACTCTATACTCACGTCATACCTCTCGCCGTCTCCGAGGGCTCCCCTCAACTTCTCGCCTAGATACCCCGTAACGACTACAAAGTCCCTTATCCCAGCCTCCCTAACTGCGAGTATGACCCTCTCGATGAGGGGACGCCCAAGCAGGGGAACCAAACATTTAGGATTCTCATCAGTAAATGGCCTGAACCTCTCCCCGCGGCCAGCCGCAATTATTAAGGCCTTCAACTCACCGTAACCC
This sequence comes from Candidatus Bathyarchaeota archaeon B63, assembly GCA_001593845.1. Taxonomy (GTDB): domain Archaea; phylum Thermoproteota; class Bathyarchaeia; order Bathyarchaeales; family DTEX01; genus B63. Next base: position 5,370 of record LUCF01000024.1, read on the forward strand.
CTCAGATCGCGGTCTCGCAACACGTAAAAACTGGGGGATGCTGCTGCTCCCCTATCTTTCTCTCTTCCCCTCGATGTACTCCTCTACCCACATCCTCGCCGTGCTGTCCTCTGTCTGGATCGGCGGGGGCTTAAAAGCGTATGAGGATATGCTTATGAGCGGGCCCGCTACCCCCCTGTCCAAGGCTATCCTCACCGCCCTTATGACGTCTATGACGACCCCCGCACTGTTCGGGGAGTCCTCGACCTCGAGCTTCAGGCCGAGCATGACTGGCTGGTTCCCGAAGTTTCTTCCCTTTATGTGTATGTAGCAGATCTTCTTGTCCCTTAGGAATGGGACGTAGTCTGATGGGCCTATCCTCGTCGGGACGTTGTATGGGAGCATGCTCGTGACGGCCTCCGTCTTGCTTATCCTCTTCGTCCTAAGCCTCTCCTCCAAAGTCATATTCTGAAAATCCGTGTTCCCCCCGATATTCAGCTGATAAGTCTCATCGACGATCAGGCCCCTCTCATGGAAGAGCCTCACAAGCACCCTATGCAGTATCGTCGCGCCTAACTGACTCTTCACATCATCACCAGCAATCGGAAGCCCAGCCCTCTCATACTTCTCTGCCCATTCCCTGTCGCTAGCAATGAACTCCGGGATGCAATTGACGAAGGCACAACCGGCCTCCAAGGCAGCCTCAGCATAGAACCTAGTCGCCTCGCCGCTACCGACGGGGAGAAAATTCACAAGCATGTCGGCCTCAACATCCCTCAGCGCCTCAACGACATCCGCGGGATCCCCATCCCGCACCCTGAATGCCTCCCTCATGTGAGGCCCGACGCCGTCCAGCACCGGGCCTGGAAGAACCTCCACGCCGAGCCTTGGAAGTTGATCAACGAATCTCGCGCAGCAGTTAGGCTCAGCGAAGATCGCCTCGCTTAGGTCCTTACCGATCTTCTCCCTGTTGACGTCGAAGGCAGCCACGAATCTTATGTCCCTGACGTGATAATCCCCAAACCTCACATGCATCAGGCCGGGTACAACCTCATCCTCCCCGGCGTCTTTGTAATAATGGACGCCCTGAACGAGGGCTGAGGCGCAGTTCCCAACCCCCGCAATCGCCACTTTGATCTCCGCCATCTCTTGGTCCTCCGGATAATAGTTTTGATAATTTTTTCATTGGTTACAATTTTGAAATCGCTACTCTTATATTTCTAAAATGATATATAAATTTTTTTGGGGGATCAGAAAGGCATGGGACCAGCATCCATCATGGTCATAGATGATCCTGAAAAGATAGAGATACTCAACGAGCCGACTAGGAAACAGATACTCAGACTGCTGTCCGACAGAGATATGACCCTCACACAGATCGCGAGGGAACTCGACTTATCGAAGAGGTCGGTCTGGTATCATCTCAGAGTTCTCCTGAAGAGGGACCTGATAACCCTGGCTAAGAAGAAGATCAATGTCTACGGCATAGAGGAGAAGTACTACCGCGCCCGGGCCTCGGTAATGATCGGGCATTACGCGAAGTCCTCGAAGAAGATCAGGGGTGAGACGCTGGAATCCAGCAAGGATGTGGTGATCGGTTACCTCTGCGCGAAGAAGATCCATGAACCTATATCCGACGAGAAAATAGAGAGGATGGCGGAGCAATTCACAGAGACCGTTCAGAAGGTAATCGAAGACGACGGAAGGCTTGGGAAGACCAGAAATCAGACGAAGCTAGCCATCTACAGGGAGGCCTTCAAGAGGCTGGAGGAGAGTAAATGGATATAGGCGCCCGGATGGGCATGCTTAACCGCCTCGGGGAGAATGAGGATGGCTGGTTTATGATGGACCGAATCTAAAATAGAATTCGCCCTTCTGATCTTTCCTTATACAGAGTTCTCCTAGCGTACTCTACTGGTGGGAACCCCAGCATGGGAGGCCTAGCCATCGGCCCGTTTAAGCGTCTCTGGGATGGTCAGCAGGATCGGCATCCTGATTAGGAGGTCAACCATGATGAGTAGGAGAAAGGGGGCTGATGGGTCCAGATAGGTCCAGAGTAGCCCGCCGAGGATTGGGGCGGGAATCCTGACTATGCTCCTGAGGGTATTGATGGTTCCCATCCATCTTCCCCTCTGTTCTGGGGGAACGATCTCAAGCTGGATCGACGTCCAAACGTTGAAGGTGCTCCAGAAGATCCCCCTGAGAGCGAATGATAGGATCAGGACTTCTGGGCTGGGAGCGGCTACAAGCAGCAGATAGGAGGCGTACAAGGCTGGTCTCAGAAGTAGGATCGTCTTTTTCCTCCCCAGCCTGTCCCCCATTCTCCCGATTGGTATCGAGGTGAGGATCGAGACTATATTCAGTGCTGAGCCCATGAACCCCAGGGTCAAGGCATCTGCATTCTTAACTTCAACAGCGTAGACCATTATGAACGGCATAGTACCGCCGAAAATGAATGAGCCGAGGGCCTCTATTAGGAGCCACTTCCTCACCTCCCATCTGCTGGTGAGCTCCAGAAATCCCTTGAGGAACCCCTCCTCATACCCAGCCAGCTTAGTCTCAGGCTCCTTAAGCCTTAGATAGACCCATAGAAGAGGGGGCAGAAGCATTATGAAGCTTATGTAATAAAGAGGCTTGATGGCGTCCGCTGAGATTCCGCCGAGCAGGGTTACGATAACCCCGGCTACTGTCGGGGCGATTATAAGCGGCAGCCGGCTTATGCTGCTGAATACCCCGAAGCCCGTCGCCCTCTCTGCCCCTCTCAAGGCGCTTGCAAGCAGGATTCTCTCAATAGGATATGTTATGACCCATGTCATCGAGAAGAAGATTATCGGCACAACGAGCATCTGCCAATTCCAGGAGAGGGCATATCCGAGGGGGACGAGCGCCTCCAGGATGAGGCTGATCAGGTATAGCTTCTTTAATCCATACCGGTCGGCGAGCCAACCTGTAGGAGCGGAGAGAAGGGCATTAACCAGGTCGCCGATGCTTCTGAGGCCCCCGAGCTCCACAGGGTCGGCGCCGAGCTCCACGGCGTATACCGACGTGTAGTCCCGAGTGAGGCCTACGGCGAAGTTTGCAAAGAGCCCCCTGATCGTGAGCACGTGGAAGTTCCTGCTTTGGGCCTTTAGGAAATCCTTGAATCCGCCCAATATTCTTTAGGCTCCTGAAGAGCAGATGGGGCTCTTCCTCAATCGTGATGTTACATCTATTCGTCGCTTAGGATGATAAGCTTAGCGTTCAAGCCTGACGGGACACCGAA
>LUCF01000024.1:8638-18420 GCA_001593845.1 Candidatus Bathyarchaeota archaeon B63
GCCAGATAAGGCGGTGGAGGCCGGCTGACCGTGGAGGGGATAATCAATCAGCGTCGACTCTGTTTTCCTCGATGAACTTCCAGTCTATCTCCATTCCAAGCCCGGGCTTCTGTGATATGTGTACGTATCCCTCGCTGTCCATGGGGTCGATCTTCTCCCTCAGCCAGGGGGTTCTAGACTCATAATCGAGCATGGGGTGGAGAAGTCCCCTCTCCACGTACTCGCCGGGGATCCCCATCGCGCCTAAAACCTGCAGGTTCCCCGGGTGGGCTCCGTGGAGCTCAAGCCTCACGCCGAAGGCCTCGCATAGGTGGACGAGCTTCATGAGCGGGGTTATCCCGCCGAGGCTCTTCACGCCGCCGCGGATTATGTCAGCAGCCCCCGTCAGCATCCAGTCGAGTCTGCTCCAGATCTTCCCCTCCAACGTTTCGGGGCCGAGGATCGGTATCTCGAGGTTGTCAGCCAGCCAGACGTAGGCTGAGACGTTATGCTCGTCCATGGGCTCCTCGAACCAGTAGAAACCGAGCCTCTCGAGTTCCCTCCCTATCCTCAGAGCCTCCTCCCGGCTGTAGCAGTGGTAGCAGTCAAGCATCAGCGCTATCTCTTCTCCTACGGCTTCCCTTACGGCCCTGCATGCCGCTACATCCATCTCTGGGTCTGGAGCCCACTCTATCGGTGGGAACCACGTGTGCAGCTTTATGGCTTTGTATCCCTGCTTGACGAGGCTCTCAGCGAAATCAGCGTATGCCTCTGGGCTGTTCAGTCCCCCCTCAATCTCATCCCCAACCATCGTGCTGGCGTAGGCCTTCACCTTCTCCCTGTATCCGCCGAGGAGCTTGCATACGGGCATGTTCAGGTATCTCCCCGCGAAGTCCCAGAGGGCCATATCTATGACCGCGAGCTGCCCGCTGCTTATGAGGCCCCTTGAGCCCTGGAGGTCGCGGTAGAGGTACTGCCATATCCTCTCCCTGTCAAGCGGGTTCATCCCAACGAGGGCCGGCTTGATCACATGTTCGTTCATCTCCCTGTCTCCTCCGAAGCAGTATCCGTCTACCCCTTCATCAGTGACTATCACGGTAAGGGTCTGATAGGCATCATGCTCCTCAACTGGATGAGCATGACCAGCTATGTCCGTTCCAACCCTGGATCTATATCTAAAGACTATGGTCTCAACATCGATTATCCTCATTTCTCCATCCCTCATAACCCAGCATTGAAGGAATGTCCCCCATCTGCCCTTTTAAGCGTTAAAATGATGAAGGGGAGAAATGAGATTCCGACGTGGAGAACCCCGATTTTCCATTCTCTCTGTGATGGTCAATTATTTTATGTCGTTGAAAAATACATGTTCATGGTTGATTTGAGGCATTGGAGAGCGGTGGGGATGAAGCCTGTCTCCTTTGGGGTGGTCGGCGTAGGTGGATACGCGCGGATGCACATATATGCCGTTGAGGTTTTAGAAAGGGAGGGTCTGGGTAAGCTCTCATCAGTGGTCATTAGAAACCCAAGTAAATATAGAGGCGAAGTAGCCCGCCTGGAAGGGAAGGGAGTTAATATTTACAGGAGTTTTGAGGATATGCTTGAGAATGAGGCTGGTAACGTTGAGATAATCACACTTCCCGTCGCTATTCATCAACATAAAGATATGACGATAGCGGCGTTAAAAACCGGTTTTAACGTTATTGTTGAGAAGCCTCCCGCAGTGACGATTCAAGACCTCGACGAGATGATCAGGGTCGAAAGGGAATCTCCCGGATTCTGCGCTGTTGGGTTCCAGTCGCAGTCTGAATGTACGGTTCGCAGCTTGAAGAGGCGGATATGTGAGGGTGAACTTGGAGAGATAAGGGAGGTAGTCGTGAAGGGAAGATGGAAGAGGCTTGATTCGTACTATGAAAGGAACGCCTGGGCTGGAAAGTTCATTTATGATGGGAAATACGTCCTGGACGGAACGGTCTCCAATCCATTATCGCATTATTTAATGAATGGACTGTATTTCGCAAGCATGAGTTGGGGTGAGGCTGCGAATCCAGTTAGGGTTAGAGCGGAGCTCTATAGAGCTCACAGGATCGAAGGGGAAGACACGTCATGTCTTGAAGTTGAGGTTGAGAATGGGGCTAGGGTCTTCTTTTTTGCTACGTTATGTGGGCCTACAGATGAGATGCCTGTGCATGAAGTAGTAGGGTCGAAGGGAGTAGCTAGATGGACTAAAGGTCAAGATGTACATATCGAATACAGCGATGGGAGGGCTGAGATCATAAAGGATGATGGGGCAGACGGCAGAATCGAGGTCTTCAGGAACGCCGCTAGATATTTACGTGGAGCGGACGGTGAAATTAACTGCACATTATCCATGACCCGACCCTTCGTCTTAACTCTGAATGGGGCCTATGAATCCGCAGGGGCCATAAGGGATATTCCAAAGCGATACTTGACGATTAGGAGGGAGGGGGGCTCAGTCTCAACCTTGATAAACGGCATTGTCAAGATAATTGATGAAGCCTTCAAGCAGCGGAAGCTTTACTCTGACCTTGGGGTCGAATGGGCATACCCAACCAGATACTTCAGCCTCAAAGATTATGAGTTCTTCAAGATGAGCCTCTGAATCTTATGATGACCCTTAAGATTCAAATTTCAAGAGGCCTCAAATGTAGTCCGTGAGGCTCCTCTGCCTCCTACCCGCCTCCCCGGATGCCCTATCCGAACCCCGCTTCTCCATGAGGCCCTCTGCTTCCTCATCTTCGAAGATCCTCACTTGGCCATAGACGCCGTCGTATCCTGGGGTCAGCCTCACCCTCTCCTCCCTGATGCGTATGACCGCCTCCGCGATTCTTGGATCCACGATCTCCGCCATCTCATCGAATGGGGCGTCCAGCAGAACTGAGTACTCATTTCCGAACCTCGAGATCAGGGCGTTGTAGACCGCCCAGACCTTCTGGACGCCGGGGTAATTCACACCGAGAATCGTCTGGATAACCTCGCTTAGGGGTAGAAGGCGCCTATACCCCGGCACCCCGACGGGTGTGAAGCCCCTCGGCCTGTCGGCCAGCTCCTCTACGCGCTGCTCAACCCCCTTCGTCATCCTCCTACGGCAGACCGGGCAGACATTCCCTAGGCTTATGGCCTCCCCGGGCGGAACCGAGACCCCACATGACCTATGCCCGGTCCAGTGATACTTCCCATACTCGGGGTAGGTCTCGATCGTGAATAGGAAGCGCTCCGCATCCTTGCTTCTGATAGCCTCCACCACATCATCGTATGTGAACTCATCCAGCTTGAAGACGTTGGCCTCCCTGCCTATACGCCAAGGCCAGCTCGAGTGGGAGTCGCTGTTCGAGACGAGCGTGTACCTATCCAGGGAGCTGAGCCTCCAGTTCATTGGTGGATCGGAGGAGAGCCCCGTCTCCAAGGCGAATATTCGGCCCGTCATGTCCTGATAGCAATCATCAACCCTGTCGAAGCCGCTGAACGCACCGAAGAGGCTGAACCATGGGGTCCAGACATGCGCCGGTATGACGACGTTCCTACGCGAGGCCTCCATCACCTCCTCCACGAGGGCCGCGGCTCGAGAAATGGCCGCCCATCAACCGTAAGGTCTCCATACCTAGCCAACCTATCGCTTATCTGGTCGGCTGTCTCCAGGCTGGGGGTGAGGATCAGGTGGTGGATCCTCTTCGTCTTCCCCTCGAAGGTGAAGCTCGTTGAGACCTCCCCTGTGACCATGAACCTTATGGGCGAGTCTGGCTTACCAGCAGGCCTGTAGAGCCCTGTTCCATCTATGGGTATGAGCTTCTCCCTCAGCTCCCTGAACCATTTTGGATGTGTGAAGTCCCCGGTCCCAACGAGGTTCAGCCCCTTGACTGGCGAGAAACGGGCGATCTCATCTATGTCCATCCGCGTGCTCGTCGCCCGGCTGTACTTGCTGTGGATGTGGAGATCAGCATACACAATCAATACCGGGACCTTCCCCCAAGCGGCTTCCTCCACCGTTGCCCTTCATCACTTCCCTCAGCATAAAGAACCCGGGGTAAAAGTTGGCTCCCTCACTAATTTATTTTTGCTCATAAAGTGGGAGAGATGGAAGCGAGGAAGGCCTCCGCAGGCAAGGTTCTACGCAGAGAATCTGCAGGCATGAAGGAATCGGCCAGGCGGTTATGTCGGGGGACTAAACGTTAAATATGGAATCCTATCTGACAAGTGTTGAGGGACTAAAGATGGTTAAGATAGGCTTTGTGGGATGCGGAAGCATGAGCCGCGCCCATGTGATTAGGCTCTCCCATCTGGAGGAGGGCGAGGCTGAGATCAGGGGGCTCTGTGACGTGAACCCTGAGAACGCGAAGAAGCTCATTAAGACGATCAATAAGTTTCGAAACATATCTCCGGAGCCGTTAACGGAGAGGAACATATACTCGGATTATTCCAAGATGCTGGGCGAACTTGACCTCGAAGCATTAATCGTCTGCACCCCGCATGTCTTCCATTACGAGCATGTCATGGCGGGACTAAAGAGGGGCCTGCATGTACTCGTCGAGAAGCCCATGGCTATAAGCATAAGCCAAGCGGAGGAGATGAGGGACACCGCTGAGGAAAGGGGGCTTATACTGGCCGTCGGCTACCAGAGACACTTCCAGCCCGAGTACTTCTACGCTAGGGAGGTCATAATGTCTGGGAGATTGGGGGAACCGCACTTCGTGCTTGCATGGTTAACTCAGGATCTGAGAAGGGCAGTAGGCCGGAGGGGCTGGTACCTTCAGCCTTCCCTCTCGGGGGGAGGCCAAGTTATATGCTCCGGGACCCACCTGAACGATATCGTCCTCTGGGTGACGGGGACCGAGCCGCGGAGAGTAAAGGCGATCATGGACCTGGAGGGAGCCGAGGTGGAGATGTACGCCAGTTTATCCGTGGAGCTCTCCAACGGGGCCATAGCAAGCATCTCTCTTCTTGGGGACTCCCCCGAGATCGCCTTGAGAGAAGAGATGAGAGTCTGGTGCAGCAAAGGCGCGGTTCTAGTGAAGGATGGAAACATCTATATTCAGGAGAAGGGGGGAGATCTGGTCATGATGCCCCACGAGAACCTGCCGAGGCCCCCAAGCCCGAGCCCTGATGTGAACTTCGTGAGGGCAATTCTGGGGAAGGAGGAGTGCCTAGTACCAGCTCAATGCGGGGTGAACGCCACGAAGCTTGAGCGGATGGCCTACCGGGACGCGGAGCCCATACCGAACAATCTCAAACCATACATCTTAGGCTCAAGATCTAGAGAAAATCTTCAGATACAAAAAGCCTCAACATGAAAGGGTCAAGGAAGAATAAGGGGCTTCCTCTTTGATCTCATGGCCTTCTCATCTTGAACTCAGCCGGATGGCCTCCATGCACATCCCAACGACGTGATAATCGACCTTCCATTCGTCGCCCTTATTCTCGTCTCTCTCTTCATCCCCATCTCCGATGGATCTGTACCACCCGCCGAATTCCGGGTCTATATAGAATCGCCTGATGAAACCAACGGTCTTCTCCAAAGGCTCCCAAAGGTCACTTCTTCCCCGGACCACGGCGAAGTGCATCAAGGCCCGCGTCGCCTCGCACTGCTCCCACCATCCCTTCCTCTTCTTCTCGATCTTCCCCTCAGGAGTTGCTGGGGAATAGATTCCCCCATCCTTCGGGTCGTATCCTATTCTGAGGCCATAATCCAAGAAGCGCGATGCATGGGTAAGATAATCCGGCCTCATCCCCATCTCCACGGCCATGGACAGGAGGTACGCCCATTCGAAGGCATGACCGATGTCTATTCTGCCCCCACCCTCTGCTGGGAGCTCCCTCCAGTCCCGCGTGAAGAGCTCAGGCAGTATCCCGTCGCTCCGCCTCAGCCGGTTTATCACGAAGTCAGCTACTGCCTCCGCGTCTTCTCGGATGCGGCTGAGGCCCTCCACCTCGCTGAGGGCCAGGAGAGCCTCGAAGGTGTGCATGAGGGGGTTCTGGGATTTCGTCTCCCCCATTTCTTTAAACTCCCGGTTCATCCTCAGCCAGAGGCCTCCATGCTCATCCCTGAATCGGCTGTTCAGGAGCCTCCATGTTTCCACAGCCGCCTCCTTGAGAGCCTCATCTCCCGTAACCCGGAAGGCATGGGTAAGCCCAAATATGACGAATGCATGCCCATAACTATTCTTATGAGAATCTAGGACCTCACCGTCCTTCCTGCATGACCAGTACCAGCCTCCATATTTCTCGTCTCTGAAGTTAGCGAGCAGAAACCGCGCCCCTGATTCCACAGCCCTGAGGTACCCATCCTCGGTTGTCAGTTCATACCCCTGCGCGAAGTTATAAAGGAGACGAGACTGAGAGACGAGAGTCCCGTAATCCTTCCCCAGCCTATTCCATCCCCGGTCGAGGTGGGGAAGGAAGAGGCCTTCCTCTGTGACTACGCTCTTCAGCCAGTTCGGAAGGATCTCCTCGATGAGATGGCTCCTGAACCATTCGAAATCGAATGTTCCTTCCACTCCGGATGTGGTCATGTTCCGATCATCCGCCTCTAGGCTGGGTGCCTCCCAGAATCTGGAGATCCCCAAACTAATAATTCCATCCTTTATAACTAATAAAAAATAATGATCCCTCCTTTTCCATCGTAGGTTTATCGATGGAGAACTCCACGATCCGGCCGCTTGACGGTCAGGCGAGACGATCTGGGGAGCTTCAATCAAACAGTCTCGGCGAATCCCGGCATGCTCATCTGCGAACGATAAAGAGGCAGCTTGACAGCCATAATGACGAGGCGGGCAGAGACCATAAATGTTAAGGCTTCACCTTACCTTTCCCGGCTGCCCTCCTCTTCCGCATTTGGGCTGCTAATCTCCTCGAATGCTCATAATAGAGGTTCCTAATCACGTTATCCCAATCGAAGCCTCGCCGCGAGTTATAATAATCAAACTCCTCCTCGGAGAATTTTGCCAGCTGATCAGAATCGTATAGGATTCTGAATGGCTCCGGCGGATCCTCAAGCCTATCATGATGGGTCCCTATCATATCACAGACTTCTCTGATGAATTGGTCCTCGTACCCTAGTGCCTTGAGAAGTCCAGCCGCGATTTCTGGGCCTCTCTCATACTGATCCCTTATGGAGCTCCCGCCGACATCATGCAGAATTATAGTGGCTAGGACGAGCTTCTCCATTCCAGCGGGGATCCTAAAGTACCTCTGGGCTGCCTTCAGAACCCTCTCAGTATGAGCCGCGCCGAGATCGTTCTTCTCCAAGTATGGCTCCGCGAGCTCCAGTAACCTCGCCAATCTCGGGAACCTACCCGCATCTATAACTGAGCCGGAATCGACGTATGCATCCTCACAGCCCATATCTTCAGCCCCTAAACTTTACGTCATTCTCAGCCGGGTATTAACCGAACTGATGACCCGTTAGAGCCCCGACGGATGGAGTGGACTTAGTTTTTTATTCTTTCCTCTCGCCTCTGACGCTGATTATGACTTGTTTCATTGGGATCTTCCCGCCTGAATTCTGTAATGCCTTCTGCGTGAGGAAATGTAGTCCGTAGCAACAAGGCACTTCCATGTTGATGACCGTCACGCTCCTTATGTTGGACTGACGGAAGAGCTCAGCGAGTTTACTCTCATAGAACCGAGCATCATCGAGCTTGGGACAGCCGATGACGATTGATTTCCCTTTAAGGAAATCCTGATGGAAATTGGCGTAGGCGAATGGGACGCAGTCCGCGACCACAAGTAGATCGGCGTCTTGGAAGCACGGCGCCTGGGGATGCACCAAAGTGAGCTGTACTGGCCACTGACTGAGCGCTGACGAGACATGACTGGAGGGGCGGCTTACCTCCGCAGGCGCTCTCCACCGCATCGGCGGGTGCTCATGGACATGCGCCTCCGCAATCCCCTTCTCCCCTAAATGCCGCTTAACCGCTTTTTCGTCGAATTCTTCTGCTTCTCGCTCCTCGATTGTTATGGCCCCCTGTGGGCATGCGCCGATGCATGCGCCTAGCCCGTCACAGTATACTTCACTTACTAGCTTAGCCTTGCCATCAATGATCTGTAATGCTCCTTCGGGGCAGTTGGGAATACAAAGCCCGCAGCCATTACATTTCTCTTCATCTATCTTAACAATCTTCCTTATTACCTTCATAATCGCAATCCCCTCCTCTGCGCGATTAATTGTTTGCATTTATCAGCATACTCGCACCAATCGAGACAAGACTGCTGATCTCTGGTAACCTTTGATCCGCAATCCATGCATTCCGCCTCGGCCTCGTCGGTCCATATCTCCACACTGCTCCCACAGTTGGGACAAGTGATGAATTCCGGCTTCGGCCTTAGGAAGTTGTTTAAGCCGGGGCATGCGCGTTTCATCATACGATCACTGCCGATATTACATATGTAATAAATATAACAATTGTAATAATATATATGTCTTTCCATAATAATTATGTAGGGGACTTGAGCTTTGCTGACACCATGCGAAGTCGCTGTGAAATGCGTTCTTCCAGTAGTGAGAGCTATGATAGCGAGGGAGCTGATGGCGAAGCATAAATTGAAGCAGCTGGATGTGGCTAATCTCATGGGCGTCAGCCAATCGGCCGTAAGCTTATACAGCAGAAAGATCAGGGGGAGGGCCATTGATCTGGAGGCGGAGGAGGACATCGTAAACTTGATTAGTGATACCGCGGCCTCTTTGGCAAATGGCGAGATGCTCTATAAAGACTTCATCATGAGGCTCTGTGAGATCTGTAGGCTTGTCAGGAGTAAGGGTCTGATGTGCAAGCTGCATAAGATCTTCGATCCAAGCGTTAACATCGAGGAGTGTGAACTCTGCTCAGTCACGATGTTAAGATGCTTGTAAAGCCCCTCGCTCCCGGAGTTGCCTTCACATTTCTATTTGTACGATATAGTGACGGAAAACGGAGATGCTCGCCTTCATCTTAATATCCATTGAGTGGGGAGTGAGAAGCTAACCGCTGGGTTGATGGGATGCCGTCTCTAAGAGAGCACATCAGACTGAGCAGGGAGAGGACGGGTGAGGAGTTTAGGGAGTTAAATGAGTGGCTGGACGGGGAAGGGGTTAGCTTTCTGAGTAAGATCGACCGCCACATCAGAATGGGCAAACACTCAAGATACGTTGAAGAGAGATGGGGAAAGATGGGCTTAAGAGAATACAGGAATCACGTGAACGACGACATCGAAATGATTCTCCTCCTGATTCATAGATTGATGGGACTAGGGAGGAGAAGATGTAAGGAAGAATGAGCGGGAGAGGGTTATGGCCCTCGTAGACGGGCTCTGACCGAGAGACCCGATCAAAGGATAAATGGGGATGGGTAGTTGCCTAAGGGATCCGGCCATCCTCTATTTGAGGCATTTCCCCCTGGTCTTGCAGTACTTCTGCGCGTGGCTGTCAAAGATTTTGAAGACCTGCTCCATCGTCTCCCTGTTTAGGGAGTATATGCGCTCCTTCCATCTTCTCTCAACGAAGACGAAGCCGCATCTGATCAGCGGCCTCAGGTTATGCGATATCATGCTCTGCTCCTGATTTAGGGCTTTGGAGATCTGAGTGACGTTCTTTGGGCCTTCCCTTAGCAGCTCCAGGATAGCTAGGCGTGTGGGGTTAGACAGGGTCGAAAAGAACAGGTAGCAGGTCTCACTCAGGCCCTTCTTCATATGGCATCCCTTCCGCATGTCTTTTTCTTCATGTGAATGTTCAAATTCCAAATATAAGTCTAACTAGATTTATCCGTTCCTTCTCTCCCTTTTTTCTGCTCAAGGCGCCCCACAGAATTTTT
>LUCF01000025.1 GCA_001593845.1 Candidatus Bathyarchaeota archaeon B63
GCTGATGGCTGGCAGGAATAAAATTCATGCCTATCTGGTCCAGAGCTCCCGTCTCAGGAGGTCTCGAACTGCAGCTCGTATAGCCGCACTTCGGCTTGGGTACATATTCTGCCTCACCAGCTCATCGAGCCCCTCAAGGTAAGCCTCGGGAAGAAGAACAGTCACGAGCTTCATCGTCTTCACGCTCTCATCTATTCCTACATAACATGAAAAAATATGTTACCCTACATGCCTATAAGGCTTAAGTATGGAGGGGGACACCGAAGAAAATAATGGCAGGGCTGAGAACGCAGGAGCCCCGGAGAGGTACATCTCTGGGATGGAGATTAGAGTTAAAAACAGATTCTTTTTAAGGTAGAAGATAGCCAATCTTGACGAGGAGAAAGGGGTTGAGGGTGATCGTTCATAGGATAGAGTCGATGAGGGACGCTTCTGGGAACCTTGGGAAGAGGATAGAGCTTGTCGAGGAGAATGTGATTCCTAGCTTCGCGATAAGGCCCCAAAGCGAGGAGGCGAGGATGGTTCAGGATGTTGTTAGGGCCCTCCAGCAGCAGATACCGATCTTCGGATCTCGGATGCAGTTCCACCAGCCTAAGATTATACTCTTCCTCACAGAGCAGGAGTATGAACGGCTGGGCGTTAGATTCGACGTGAATCAGGTCTACGACGTGATCCTCTCCGATGAGACCATAAAATTCAGGAAGGTCTCGTGAGGAGGCCATCCAGCGGGGAGATGCCTGACTCCACCATCCCTTCAAGGCTTACGGGTGCAGGGCGCCCCGTATCTGTGAGGTGACTCCGAAATGAGGGTTAGGGCGCACGTCTATGTGAGTGGACGTGTACAGGGAGTCTTCTTCAGGTATGAGACCCGGAGGAGGGCCCTGCGCCTCGGCGTCTCAGGCTGGGTGAGGAACCTCCCGGACGGCCGTGTTGAAGCCCTATTCGAGGGGGAGAAGGAAGAGGTTGAGGAGATGATAAGGTTCTGTTGGAGGGGGCCTCCCGGCGCGATCGTGAGGGACGTTGAGGTTCACTGGGAGAAGCCAGCTGGGGATCTCCGGGGCTTCCATATCCGTTACTGACATCCCCCGGTGGAATCTCTAGAGATGGGGAACCAAAAGGAATAATAAATCCTTACGGCATTAGGATGATGGAACTTGAAGTATGGCGATTCCATGATCAGCCGAGATTGAGGTGTGAATGGTTTGAGTCAGGGATGGGTTGAGACCTGCCAGAGAATCCTTGAGCAGATAAGGCAGATGTCGCAGAAGAGGCCTAGGGATAGGCTTGATCTGATCCAATCCATGAGGTTCTCCCTTTACGCTCTGCATCGGAGCATACTGGGCTGGCTGAACTGGGTTAATAACCCCGACATAATGGTCTCCTTCGACCAGAAGGAACTCGAGGAGATGAACAAGAAGCTAACGGAGTTCATCGAGGAGTTCATAAAGTACGATATCGAGGTGACTGAGAAGGGGGCAAGCAAGAGCATGGCCGCCCAGCGGGCAAGAAGCGAGGCAGAGGAGATAACGAGAAGAACACCTGAGGATATGTTCTACATATAACTTGAGAGGCCCCTTTCCGCATGTGGCTTCCTTCTTCGCCGTCTAAGACTTAGGTATTCTGAAGTGGCTGTCCCTCCCCGCGCTTATGTATTCTCCACCTAGCTGATCCCTGATTATCGAGGCTATACGTCGGAAGTTATCCGAGCCCAGATAATGCCTAGGCTTAACGAGGATGTACTCCTCGGATTCCTCGAAGTATAGTAGGCAGGCAAGCTCGGGTGGGAAGAGCCTCTGGACGCTGTTCACCGTTGGAGTTCCGGTTATAACTGCCTCGGCTGGGGGTTCCTCTTGGATTATTGTCTGTTGCGCGGAGACGGGTGGCTTGAGGCGCTCCGGAGCGCCTTCCCCCGCAGCGGCGACCTCAGGGCCCATTGATTCTTTTAAGGTCTTCGAGATCTCAGACAGATCATCGGCGAGGAACCTCAGGATTCTTATGAGCTCATCTATTCTTCCGAGAATGTCTTCGATCCTCTTCTCATTCATGTTCATTAATGATGCCTTCCGACGATTCTTACAAACTTTTTTACATCTAATAATTATTCGGGTTTCATCCTTAAATCTATTGACCGTGAGCTGACGGCATCAATAACCGCCGTAAAATATCTTCCGAGATAATAGGAATTGATCACTCTACGCTTTCTTTTTCAGAGAATCTAACGGGTTCATCCTCTTAATCTCTCCGGGAGCTCATCCAGCTTAACCGTTATCTGCTCCCGCCTAGCCATGTCTCGGAGAACAACCTTGCCCTCAGCAATCTCCTTAGGCCCGATAATCACGGTGAAGGCTATTCCCCTCCTATCAGCGTCGGAAAGCGCACGCGTCACAGACCGACCCATAGTCTCGATCTCCGCGGAGAAGCCCTCCTCCCGAAGCATGGAGGCGACCTTGAATGCCTCCCCCAGCATTGATCTCTCAACGGGGATGACCAGCAGCCTCATGGGAGGGCCGCTGACAGCCGTGGCTCCCTGCTTCTCTAGAGCGATTGAGAGGCGATCCATCCCCATCGCCACGCCTACAGCCGGGGTGCTTCCTCCCCCGAAGACCTCAACGAGCTTATCGTAGCGGCCTCCTCCCCCCACGGCGATCTCCATCTCTGGGACGTAGACCTCATGGATCATGCCAGTGTAATACTCTAAGCCGCGGGCGAAGCCGGCCTCCAAGCGGATCTCGGCTTCCACCCCACCGGTCTTCAGGAGGCCTAATATCTCGTCTAGGTTCTCAACAGCCTCAATTGCCTTGGGATAACCCTTGACTATCTCCCTCATCCGGGCTACGATCTTGGCTGAGTCCCTTCCAGAAGTCCCTAGGAGGCCCTTCACCGCCTCCAGACATGCCTTGGAGGGGCTTGACTCCTCAATGATCCTCAACGCGTCTTCCGTCTCCTTCTTGTCAAGCCTCTGCATTATGCTGTTCTGCGTCTCCTCGTCTATTCCTTCATGCTCGAATATGCCCCTGAGAACTCCGACGTGGCCCACCTTGAACCAGTAGCTCCGAAGCCCTATCCTCTTGAGGAAGCTCTCCGTCAGGAAGATCGTCTCAGCGTCCGCCTCAGGCATCGAGGAGCCGAAGAGCTCAAAGTTAGCCTGCCAGAACTCCCTGTATCTACCGAACTGAGGCTCATCATATCTGTATAGGCTTCCAACAGAGAATAGTCTGAGGGGCTTCGGGGCGGATTGGAGCTTCGTGGCCACGACCCTCGCTATCGAAGCTGTGAACTCCGGCCTCAACGCGACTCTTCTCCCGCCCATATCCTCAAAGACGTACATGCGTCTCCTGTTCTCCTCGCCGATCTTCGCCGCTAGGAGCTCGTAATGCTCGATCACCGGGGTTATGATCTCCTCGTATCCGTATAGCCTCGCAGTCTCCCTCGCAGCCTGCTCGATGAATCTCAGCCTTCTGGCCTCTTCAGGCAGAAAGTCCCTCATGCCCCTGACGGTCTGTCTGAAGGTCGGCGTCAACGATCATCCCTCTGAGCATATATGTAATGTCACGCTGATTTAAGCCTCATCACAGGTCCATAATCTTCTGGGGACTGGTAAAAAACTCTTTCTTTCGATATTATCTATCGATGAGGACCGCGGGTCTAGCCGAGGCTCAGCCGCGAAACAGAGTAGTAGACTATCTCGCCGCGCCTATTGATGACCGAGAGTATAAAATTCTTCTTTAGGCTCTGAACCCGCGTCAAGATCCTGAGGAGCTCCTCAACCATTATCGGCTGGCCCTCCCGCACCCCAAGAACAAGGTAGGCCGCCGGAGACTTACCGTACTCCCCCCTCTTGTAGACGCGGAAGTCCGCCCCGAAACCGAAGCCCTCCCTAACGAAGTAACCTCTGCTCCGGAGGTCCCTGTAGATCAGGTACTTAACCCAAGCGTCATCATCATGTAACCTGGCCCTCTCAAGGAGATCCTCGAATCGGAGGGCCTCATTTGTGCCTTCATCCCTGACCTCGAGTATCCCCTTACTCAGAAGATAAAGCGCCTCATGAAATGCTAGGAGTAGATCTCCATTCTTGGGCGTCCCGTAGCCCCTGGACGTGAGGCCTTCGATGTCCTCCGTGGGCGGCACGAGGACTCCGTCCTCCCTTAATACGCCGCGAATCAGGACCTTCTCGTCTGACTTACCAGGCTTCTCATTCCCTTCCTTTCTCTTCTCCATATGTCATCACAGCCGCATATCCGTCGATGATCCCGGCGGGCTTCAGACCGATTCCTGGACGAACCTCTGAAAGTCCCCGCGGTTTATGACCCCCTTCTCGCATATTATTGCATCTATATACTCGATGGGTGTGATGTCAAACGCTGGGTTCATGACCTCCACGCCTTCTGGGGCTATCCTGACCGGCCCTACATGTGTGACCTCTTCCGGGCTTCTCTGCTCGATTATGACGTCCTCCGACTTCTTGGAGAGGTCAAAGGTCGAGGTGGGAGCCGCAACGTAGAATGGGATTCCATGCTCCCTGGCCAGAACAGCGACTGAGTACGTGCCTATCTTATTCACCACGCCGTCCATCACAACCCTATCAGCCCCCACGATCACCTTGTCTACTAGGCCCCTCGACATGACGTATCCGGCCATGCCGTCTGTGATTAGGGTTACGGGTATGCCGTCCCGCATGAGCTCATAAGCCGTGAGCCTGGCTCCTTGGAGCTTCGGCCTCGTCTCATCCGCTACGACGCTGATGCGTTTTCCCTCCTCCCAAGCCGCACGTATAACCGCCAATGCTGTTCCATAATCGACCGTTGCGAGGCTCCCGGCGTTGCAGTGCGTCAGAACAGTGTCGCCGTCCGAGAGGAGGGGGGCTCCGTGAAGCCCTATCCTCCGGTTCGTCTCAACATCCTCATCGGCGATCCTTTCGGCCTCAGAGATTATAGCCCTTCTTAGATCCTCTACTCCCCCAGAGACGGCCCTAGCCCTCTCCAGGAGCCTATCGATCGCCCAGAAGAGGTTAACGGCAGTCGGCCTCGTCCCCCTCAGGACCTCAGCTGATCTCTCGAGTTCACGTAGGAGGTCCTCCTTCGTCTCGGCCTTCGAGTGGTAGGCGGTCAAAGCAATCCCATAGGCGGCGGCAACCCCGATAAGGGGAGCCCCGCGGATTCTCATCTCCCTTATGGCTGAAGCCACCTCCTCGCATCTTCTGAGCTCTATCCACTCCTCCTTGAGCGGTAGGGCAGTCTGGTCGATGGTCACGACAACCCCGCTGCGCCACTCAATCGTCCTCATAATATCCGCCCACAATCCACTTTAGTTGAGGATCAGAGAAAATATTAGTCTTTGCAATTAAATATATAAGGAGCCCCGTCGTTTGGCGGAGGGAATCGTCGAGTCAGTAGGAGTAGAATCGGAATTCTACCATTATGAAGGATATTAAGAGCAGGGAGATGCCGATCTCCATTATGATTAGGGCGTATCTCTGGTCGCGAATGCGTCGCGCGCTGTAGTAGATGAGGATTAAACCTAGGGATCCAAGCGCGTAGAGGATCATGACGCCTATGCTCTCGATTAGGAGGAACATGGAAGGTATAATGGATATGTAAATTCCACCTCCCAACAGGAAAATTGAGGTGGCGATGATCAATGCGGCGATTATGGAGCGCGGTGGACGGTAAGCTAATATCTTATCATAGGCCCTCCGGATGAAGCGGCCTCTTCTGAGGAGCCTTCCATGATCTTTCGGCACTTTCTTCACTCGCCAGGTCTGTTAAGCTCTGCTTTTGTGGGCACGTTAGATTAAGAGGCGTGAAACATTTAAATCTTACATGTCCGGGGAGGCTCCCTAATGCCCATCCGAGTTGAGGAGGTGGGCGGCTACCTCCTTGACCCAAATGCCCGCATATGGATTCTCACTTACCTCTTTGAGGTAATCCGTCCACGAGATCTTCATAGCCCTCCGCCAATCCTCATAGGTCCTAAGTAAGGAGGAATACGCCTCCTCATGCCTGTCGCAGAATCTGCTCTTCGCCCTCCTACCGCAGATCTTGCAGCTCATCTAGGATTCCTCTTCTTCCCGGGGCAGTTCGAATTTACACAGAATGTTAACGGCCTCCTACCTTTTAACTTGAACCTTATCATCGGGAACCCGCATTCTCCGCAAGCCCTGCCAGCGGGGGTCAAGATCCCCCTCTGAGGAAGGGGGAATGAAGTCTTACATAAGCCCTTAAAGAAGTTCGTGCATCCGACGAACCTCTTTCCGCTCTTGCGTGAACGTAGGATGATGAGCTGACCTGTCCCGCAGACGGGGCAGCCGCCGAGCATCCGCTTCTTCATCTGCGTCTTCCTTATGGCCTCGCTTAGCTCCCGGCCGATCTGCTTCTCATTCTCCTTTAACCTGAGCAGAACAGGCCTAAGCCTCTCTATCGCCTTCTCTATGACCGCCTCCATCCTCTCGCCTCCGTTCTGGATCATCTCCATGCTCCTCTCCAGGTCTCTCGTGAATTCGACTGAGATCACCTCTGGGCAGTACCTGCTCAGTATGTCGATTACGTCTAACCCGAGCTCGGAGACGACCGCCCTCTCCCCGCTCACATATCCACGCGTATAGAGCGTATCGATGATCTCGGCGCGCGTCGCCTTAGTGCCGATCCCCTCATCCTCCATCCTTTTCAGGAGGCTGCTGGGGTTATACCTCGCAGGGGGCTTCGTGAATCCCTTCTCCCATGAGACCTCCTTGAAGTTGACCGTCTGCCCCTCCTCCAGGGGCGGGAGGATCACATCCTCGACTTGGATGTATGGCCTATAAAAGAGCATCCAGCCCTCCTCTAGGACCCTCCTGCCGCGAAGATAGAATATGTGTCCATCGACGGCTATTGAGACCCTAACGCTCTGCTTGACGGCTGGATCGCCGAAGACAGCCATGAACCTCCTCACGATCAGGTCCCAGAGCCTCCTCTCAGGCACGCTTAGCCTCCTCTCGGGGAGGTTCCCAGTCGGGTAGACGGCTGGATGGGCTGGGTCGTATCCCTTACCCTCATTCGGCGTCAGCGTCTCCTTGTCCAGGAGGACCTCGCTGAGCTCCCTATACTTGGGTTCCCTCCTCAGCGACTTGAGTATCGCCCTGTAATCGATCGTTCTGGGGAGCCTCTGGCTGGATGTCCTCGGATATGATATCAGGGCCTCAAGGTATAGCCTCTCGGCTATGTTAGCTGTCCGGCGGGGGGTATACTTGAAGAGGCTGTATGCCTCCCTCTGGAGGGCTCCGAGATCGAAGGGTACGGGGGGCTTCTGACGGAATTCCCTGACCTCAACCTTCTCTATTCTTCCCCTCTTGCCCCTGCACTCCTCAACTATCCTAGCTGCCTCGGCCTGGGTCTTGATCGTCTTCTGCTCGTACTCGACATCGAATATCTGCCCGTCCATCTCTACCTTCGCGTTTATCCTCCAGAATGGCACGGGCACGAAGCAGCTGATCTGTCTCTCCCTATCAGTTAGGAACTTTAGGGTTGGGCCCTGCACCCTCCCCGTGCTCAGCGTAGCGTATTTCCCGCTCCACCTCTTAGCCGCTATGGTCATGGCACGGGAGAGGTTTATGCCGTATATGGCGTCCAGTAGGTGGCGGCATATACCCGCCTCTATCATCGGGAACTCGATGCTCCTCAGCAGGCTGGCGTATGACTCTCTAAGCTCAGAAGTTGTGAGGGTCGAGAACTTCATCCTTTTCGCTTCTTTTTCTTTCCCCCCGCATGCATACTTAAGGATAGTATAGCCCAAGGTTGCCCCCTCAATATCGTAGTCAGTCGCGAGTATGAACTCATCAGCCCCTTTAGAGAGCAACGAGATTGCCTCTATCCATTCCCCGATCTCCTTCGCGTCCCTCTCGGCGAGGTGCCTGGGAACCCACTCGAAGTCAAAGACCGGATAGACATTTCGGTCCCTTACCTTCGGAGCCACCGTGTAGAGGTGGCCGAGGGCTGGGACGACAATCAGCATCTTCCCATCCCTCTCAGCCTCATAGTAGGGAACCCGGCCGATCTTCCTCTCAGCCGGCTTGCCTTCCTCATCAAGCGCCCTGGCGATCCTCCTAGCGGCGCTGGGCTTCTCGCATAGCAGCAGAGCCTTCAATCTTACTTATGCCCCCATGGGACCCACTAATATTTGCAGAGGCCCGATTTAAATCTGCTTTGCGTTCCCTTTATTAGGAAGAAACTTCCTTCTTTCATTATCCGAGATCTGAGAGGGATGCTTGGGTTTGCCTCAAAAGGTTAACTGCGATGGATGCGGCGCAACCCTTTATGAAGGCGAGGAGCTGAAGTCCCCGGAGGAGATACTTCAGATGCACGATGGAAAATGCCCAGAATGCGGCAGAACCCTCTCATTGACCCCTAAGAAGATCGAAGTGAAGGCAGCATCAAAGAGCTCAGTCGAGAAATTCGTCAAATGAACCCGCCGCGGATCCCTGGTACACGGCCATACAGGGATAACCACGACACCCAGACCCCATCATTTTTGTTTGTTCAAAGGCCTTCCCCTTCTGGGGGTCCAAGCAGACTATTCCCTCNNACACCCTCATAATTCTTTTAAATTCCTGCAACATCCAGAAGACTCATGATGGAAGTGAAGGCATGACTGATGTGTACACGTTGAAGGGAGGCTATCTGGTAACCCCTCGGGGAGTATTCAAGGGAAACTTGACCGTGAAGGATGGGGTCATACAAGACCTCGGGCCGTCCTCGAAGCCCGCCGGGGCCGTTCATGATGTTGACGGCCTCTACGTCCTCCCAGGGTTCCGTGAACAGCACATGCATGATATGCCCGGACTAACACGGTACATCGAGAGGCCTGAGAGGATCGGTGAGATCTCACGTAAACTCTTGAGAAGCGGAGTGACCAGCTTCAAGCTGGCGACGGTCGCGATGCCGACGGATGACCTCCTGACCTATCTAGGCTCATGCTGGGAATACTTAGAGTCAGGGGGTGAGGTTGAGGGGGCACGGTTCGAAGGGGCGTTCGTGGAGGGAACATTCATAAATCGGGAGTGCGCGGGAGCCCAGCCTCCAGAGTTCATCGTGCATCCGAATGAGCCGGGGGCGAGGGAGCTCCTTGACGCTTGCCTGGACATTGGGGTTGTGAGGTTGGTGAATATCGTTCCGGACTTCGGCGTCGACCTGATCCGTTACGCATCCTCCCGGGGGGTTCTAGTAGGGTCTGGACACTTCAAGGCATCAGCTAGATTGCTTAGGGAAGCAGTTAAGGCGGGCCTACGATTCATAATTCACCTCACAAATGGCGCTATGGGCAGGTCCTTCAAGCCCTTCGAGGGAGGCGGGGCCTACGAGGGCGCCCTAACACTCCCGGTATTCGTTGAGCTCATCATGGACGGGTACCACGTTGACTTCAGGTACGTCTCGGACATAATAGAGCGGCGCATAATGACGGGCCGGGCTCACGAAGTCATAGCCGTAACTGATAGGCTCTTCCCCACCCCTCAGGATGCACCTGAAGGATCATTCCGGATGTTCAGCGTAGTATGCAGTAAGCCGCCGGATGAGGATGTCCTATACATGGATGGCCACATGGACGATGAGGGGAGGCTGGTTAGGGCGCCTCCCTTCACGCTCTGCGGCAGCCTATTAACGATGGATCGGGCTTTCCAGAAGATGCTTAACCTATTTACAATGGATCATTCAGGCTACATGATAGACGTGGATAAAAGAAGCTTAGAGGATTCGCTGATGCTTATATCCAGGTTTACATCCGCTAACATGGCTGATCTGGAGGGACTGACCGACGTGGGCACACTGCAGAGGGGTAAAAGAGCTGACATCTCCGTGCTCGAGATCGAGGGGGAACCTGGAAGATACGGGGTGAAGGTCAAACATACGATAGTAGATGGGGATTTCTTCGAGATCTAAACAGCCAGGGAGACTTTTATGCCTAAGCCATCTCGGAGGTCACTAGCTCAACGGGAAGCTGACCGCCCTTCGACTTCTGCTCGATTCATAAATCGCCATGATCAGCTCCAGCGACCGCCTACCCTCAACCCCGTCGACGAATGGTTGCCTATCATTTAAGACCGCCTCCGCGAAGTCCAGGATCAAGGATGCGTGATTCGTCGCGGGAGCCATCTCAGGCCTAGCCCAAGCCTTAAGGCCCTCCTTAGCCCTCTCCACGATCACCTCCTCCTCACCGATCACCGACCATCTCTTGAGAACCTCACCCTCTATCAACGCTGTTCCCCTAGTCCCGTGGATCTCGAGCCGTGTGGGTAGCCCCGGATATATCGCTGTGCTCCCTTGGACGACGCCTAAGGCTCCATTCTCGAATCTTATTGCTGCCACGGCTATGTCCTCGACCTCTATCCTGTGAGCGACAGTATCAATCTGGGCCCAGAGGTACCTTGGGGGCCCCATGATCCAGAGGAGGAGGTCGATGGTGTGGATGGCTTGGTTTATGAGGGCGCCGCCTCCCTCCGTCGCCCATCTTCCCCTCCATGAGCTTTTCTCATAGTACTCCTTGGTTCTGAACCACTTCACCGTGGCCTCTCCCAGGATCAGCCTTCCGAACCTTTCTTCCTGGGCGGCGTCCTTCACTTTCCTCATGGTCGGGTCGAACCTTGATTGGAGAACCACGCCTAACTTGACATCCCTCTTCTCAGCCTCCCGGATCATCCCGTCGGCCTCCTTCAGACTTATGGCCATCGGCTTGTCCACGAGGACGTGTTTACCCGCCTTAATAGCATCGAGGGCCATTGGGTAATGAAGATGATGAGGCGTGTTGATTATGACGGCGTCTATCGGCGCCTTCTCAAGCATCTCCCAGTAATCATTGAACCATAGATCTAAGCTCCATCTCGAAGCGAACTCCTTAGCTCTCTCTTCCCTTCGGCTTGTGACAGCTACGAGCTTCGCCTTACCCGTCTCAGCGATCATCGAGAGCCCCTCTGCGCAGAAGTTAGCTCCCACCCCCGTTCCAATTATTCCGAACCTTACAGGCTCAGCCACGTCTCTTCCTCCAAAGTTAAAATCTGTATTATAGATGAAGTGACACTGTCATAAAATTTATGCGGTTCATTAATCATCTCGGAGGATGCGAGGGGAGGCCTTTCCGGTGAGTGAGAACGGCATTCTAGCCTAAAATCCTTGTTTACTATATTATTCGACGGCTAATAATGCCTTGTTAGCCCGCATCTCCAACATCGCCTTGCACCTCAACCCGGAAAGTTTTTATATTAACGGGCTAACGGGTCCAATTAA
>LUCF01000026.1 GCA_001593845.1 Candidatus Bathyarchaeota archaeon B63
CATTAGGTGGCCGTCAGCCTTCTCGTGAGCTGACCTCAGCTCCACCATTATGTCGATCTGCTCGAGGCCAGCGTTCTCGGCGAGGGTCCTCGGAATGGCCTCAACGGCATCGGCGAAAGCCTCGATGGCCAGCTGCTCCCTCCCGCCTACCTGGACGGCGTACTTCCGGAGCTCCTTAGCAACCTCAGCCTCCACAGCGCCTCCACCGACAACTATCCTGTTTTTCTCGAATACGTCGGCTACGACGGAGAGAGCGTCATGCATTGCCCTCTCAGCCTCGTCGACCATCCTCTCGAGGCCGGCGCGTATGAGTACAGAGACCGATCTTGGGTCTTTGCAGCCCTCTATGAAGACCATCTTGTCATCTCCGATCTTCCTCTCCTCTACGAGCTTGGCATAACCAAGATCCTCCGGCTTCAGATCCTCAATGTTAGTGACTATCCTACCGCCAGTTGATAGCTTCTCCATATCGGACTCCTTTGCCCTCCGCACTGCTAATATGCCCTCCTTCGCTAGGAAGTGCTGAGCCATATCATCTATGCCCTTCTGGCAGATCAGGACGTTCGCCCCGACCTTCTTTATCTTCTCAACCATCTCCCTGAGCATCGTTGTCTCCTGGTCCAGGAAGGCCTTCATCTGCGATGGGTCTCGGATCCTTATCTCCGCGCTGAACTCCGTCTTCTCGACCTCTAATGGGCAGTTCAGCAGCGCGATCTTGGCCTCCTCAACCCTCTTCGGCATCCCTGAATGAACAACCTCCTTGTCGAGTATGACGCCCCTGACGAGCTCTGTATCGTGAAGGCTCTTCCCCTCCTTCTTGATTATCTGTACATTATCGATGTCAGCGACCCACCGGTCACCACGCTTCTCAGCTATCTGCTCCACAGCCTCAATCGCTATCTCGGCGAGGTGCTCCCTAGCGGTTCCAACAGCCTTACTCCTCATGGATGTTACCGCAACCTTCTTAAGCGTCTCCTTATCGTCCAGGTCGACGGCTATGCCTATCTTATCCATAACCTCCATCGCCTTCTTAGCCGCCTTCCTGTATCCGCTGACTATAATGGTTGGATGAATATTCTGATCCAGCAGGTCCTCCGCCTTCTTGAGCAGCTCACCTGCAAGGACGACGGAGGTCGTCGTGCCATCCCCAACCATGTCATCTTGGGTCTTGGCGACCTCGACCATCATCTTAGCGGCCGGATGCTCAACCTCTATCTCATCTAGGATTGCGGCTCCATCGTTCGTTATGGTGATGTCCCCGAGGCTGTCGACGAGCATCTTATCCATGCCCCGCGGACCAAGAGTGGATCTGATAGCCTCCGCGATTACCCTGGCCGCCATGATGTTATTTCTCTGAGCCTCTCTTCCCCTGCTTCGGGAGGTTCCTTCCTTGAGAATCAGTACAGGTTGTCCGGATCTTGTCTGTGCCAGATACGCCATCCCTCTTCTACCTCTCTTCCATGCTCATTGACCTTTTGTTTCATAATAAACCAAAAATATATAAGTTTTACTAGAAAAATAAATTGTGAACGAGTAGACTTAATATGGCCGAGATGAGTATACATGACATTATTTGAAGGAACCTTAGCTGAATATCGAATCTTCGACATAAGGGTCTTACCTACAGTTGATTATGAGGGCGACCTAGAGTGGATCTGCAGAAGCTTCGGCTTCCTGGAGCCAAGGGACAAACAGAAGACGGCCTACCGGATCTTCAAAGAGATAATTGAAGCCGCGAGGGAAAACAAGGGCCTGACCAGCGACGAGCTTGCACAGAGGCTCGGCCTGACCAGGGGGACAATAATTCACCATCTGAATAAGATGATAAAGAGCGGATTGGTCATACATCAAGAGGGACTATATAAGCTCCGAGGCAGAAGCTTGAGGAACACGGTGGAGGAGATTCAGAGGGACATCGCGAGGGTATTCGAGAACATCCATAAGGTGGCGGAGACGATCGATCAGACGCTTGGGCTCTTCTTCAGGCAGGAAGAGATCCCGTCTAGAAGGTGACCCGAAAGGGGCCTTTGACCGGAAATGGGCGGTCCGAAGAGATCTTTAATCAGCCCTAATGATGAGGATCATTTCTGCTCATTGTTTAGGTATAATTCTTGAGGGGGAATCATCTATTATTTCAGAGATCTTCTCCACGATGCTCTCCAGCCTCAGAATCAGATCATTCAAGTTCTTTTCGTGGTCCACAATTACTGAGACAAGCATCTCCAAGTAGCTACATTCATCATCAATTTTGCCCCTTCTCGCGGCCACAAAATTCCCCTCTAAGCATCATCAATAGGCATCTCAGATTACTAGTTGGAAGCATCCCCATTTTTCTGTTTCGGTGTATGCGACGTTCCGCCGCTCCACCTTATCCTCAAACTAATTATTTTTTGAGGGATGCCCTCCCCCATTGATCATGTAGACCTCAAAGCCCTGCTGAACGCCAGACCTTGTTGACCGCCTCGCTTACCTTAAGAACAGCCTCATCAAGCGGCATCCTCTTTAACCTTTCATCGAAGGGCTCAGGAGTAACAGGGCCGTCATACCCTATATCCCTTAATGCCCCCAGGAACCCTACTATATCGATAACCCCCGTCTCCCCAGGCAGACATCTAACATTATCGATCTGTTCGTCTATCGGTATCCCGGCGGGAGCGTCATTGATGTGGACGTAAACAACATCCGGCCCCCTCAGACTTAAAATCTGATCCACGGTACCGTGAGATGTGTACCAGTGCCACGAGTCCAGCAGCACCCCTAAGTTCCCCATTCCCACAGCGTCTATGAGGTCCATTATCCCCTGCAGGTCGTGGATGAACTCGTATTTGTGGTTGAGCCTAGAGGTCTTCGGAGCCACAAATTCAAGCCCCAAGACGCAACCATGCTTCTTCAGGACCTCCGCTACAGCGCTGATTCTCTCAACGTGGAGGCTGAAGTTCTCCTCGAATCTCAGCTCATCGGAGTAGGGAGCTATCCAAGTATACGTCCGAGGGCATCCCAGCCTATGCGCGGTCTCCGCTATGACCGAGAGGTCATCAAGGCTCCTTTGGAACTTCTCTTCCTCCGCCATAAGCCCTATCGGTAATCCCCATCCTCCCCACCTGAGGCCTTCCTGTCTAAGGAGGCCGATTATCTCCTCCTCAGATCGGCCTTTAAGGAGCTCCATGATCTCCCGGGGGTTGAACTCTACCCCTTCAAACCCGCCCATCTTCGCCAGCTCTATAGCCTTGGGTAACGGGGCGGTTAGGCCTAACGCGCCGATATTAAGGTTCCTAAACATTTCTCAGTCACAAAAGAATCTCGACGCATGTCACATATAACCAT
Source organism: Candidatus Bathyarchaeota archaeon B63 (assembly GCA_001593845.1). Taxonomy (GTDB): domain Archaea; phylum Thermoproteota; class Bathyarchaeia; order Bathyarchaeales; family DTEX01; genus B63. The sequence goes on from LUCF01000026.1 coordinate 3,325, forward strand.
GACGCATAAATAATACTGAATGACGAAGATGTGGGTTTTACCTGCCTCCCGATTAAACAATCACAGCGGAGAAAGCGTTAGGCGCCAAAAGATAAAAAGATTTTTGATAGGCGAGGACATTACCAATTAAGGTGTATGGCTTGGGCTGCGACGTAAGGATAGTTGCGAGGCCTGACCTTAGGAGCCCAGTGCTCTTAGAGGGGCTTCCCGGAATAGGCCTCGTCGCGAATATGGCTGTTGCCTTTCTCATTAAGAAGCTGAACGCGGGCTTCCTCGGCGAGATAAGATCCACGGCTTTCCCTGACGTCTCCGTTGTGAAGGAGAACGGGGAGATCAAGTCGCCATTCTGTCATCTATACTATCATCGAGGGAGAAAGGAGGGGGAGCGCGACCTCATTCTCCTCTATGGTAATACTCAGGCCCTCACACGTCGGGGTCAGTACGAACTCTGCGACGCAATTCTGGACATCGCGGAGGATTTTGGGTGCAGATACATCATAACTCTAGGCGGGTACCGGCCTGGAAAGAAGGTGGAGAGGCCGAACCTTTATTATGCAGCCTCAGGATCGGAGGCGGCTAGGATAGCCGCAGATCTAGGTGCGGATGTCCTGAAGGGGCAGATCTACGGCGTAGCTGGACTTCTCGTCGGCTTAGCGGCTCTCCGTGGAATCGAGGGGTTCTGCCTCCTAGCTGAGACCACAGGAGACCACTTGGACGTCGCCGCTGCTCGTGAAGTGTTAAGTGCCATTCGGGGAATCCTGGGATTGAATATAGACTTAGAGGAGCTTAGGGATCCGAAGGGTCTAGCGGATTTCCTCGCCCCATTCGACTTTGGGGTTCTGGGTAGGGAGCGGATTAAAAGGGCTGCTAGGCCTAGACCAGAATGGTTTGTCTAATCTACGTCGGTTGTGGGTTACAGGGCTGTATCTTCCGGCAAGAGCGGACATGCAGATTATTATCTTCAAAAAATGGGGGAAGGGCGATCCCTGCTTGGATTGCCTTTGTTTTCTTGAGTTATTCCCCTCGGGCTTCGCGTAAAAACTGCGAGTAGACCCTTTGAACCCTCTCTGCAGCCGGACCTGATCCTTCGACTACTCCCTTTTCTGTGACCTTCACCCTATCCATAACCCATATGAAGCCTTCCTTCTCGTAGAGCTTAACCATTCTGGGAAAGACCCGTTCAAGCCTCTCCGCTAGCCCCCTGAGGTCGAAAGCCTTCCGCGTCGACAGAATTCGGGCAACCGTGTTTCCGCTGATCACTATTCTGGGGAACACATGCGACTCTGAGTCTTCTGCATCTGCGATGATTAGGTTAAGGTTCTCCGGGTTTACGCCGATGAGGGTGCCAGTATACGTCTTATTATCCGTCGTCACCACCATCACCGTCGTATCTATGAGCGCGGCAACCTCGCTGTTAAATCTCCTCTGAGCCATTGACATCCAGATCAGCCAAATCTTATTCTGTATAGGAGCCTTATTATCTTTCTGATCTAATCGAAAGAAACGATGCAGGCCTGTTACTGAAGGGTCACGATCGCCCTCTAAGGCATCCTCCTAAATGATTAGGTTAGGCACGATCCAGCCATGGCGGCTAACACTTGACACCCACCTGCCAGCTTCACCCATCATTTTCTGGTTTATGTAAGTAAATCTTCTGCATCTACGTAATTCATTAATATGCTCGAATCTTATGAAGAAGGGGGTTAGATTGGGGTTCTAGGGGTCCTGGTTAATATGAGGCTGGGTGGCACCAAAGAAGTAATAAGAATCCCCAATGAAACCGGGATGGGAGGAGAGTTTACATTTCTCCCCAGAAAGGCAGGGGGTTTGTGATGGAATGCAAGCGGTCATACTGGCTGGTGGAATAGGGAGAAGGGTTTTTCCCCTCTGCAGGGGAAGGCCCAAAGCAATGTACAGGCTATTGGGTAAACCGCTTTTGCATTATGTGATATCCTCTATGAAGGGTGTAGATGAAGCGGTGGTGGTCATAGGGAAAAATGGGGAGAGGATAAGGGAATATTTTGGAAACGGAGAGAAATACAATGTTCATCTAGAGTACGTCCAACAGAAAGAGCCGCTTGGGATGGCAAATGCTCTGCTCTGCGCAGAGAAGCTCCTAAAGGAAGAGTTTCTGCTGGTTAATGCTGACGATGTGGTGGAGCAAGACGCCTTCGCTAACATTATAGAGCATCACAAAAAGAGCGATGCAGATCTGATACTGTGCTACAAAGAAGTGGAGGAGACAGAAAAGTTTGGGATCTTAGATCTGGAAGATGGGAGAGTGAAGAGGATAGTTGAAAAACCGGAGAAGGGTAAGGAGCCGAGTAATAAGGCTGTTATAAGCCCATACCTTCTTCCGAGGTCTATTCTTGAGTATATCCGGAAAGTACCATTATCAGACGCGCAATTCGAGGACTCCATTCAGAAATTTATCGAGGAGAACCTTGTTGAAGCAGTAGAGTATAGAGGGTTCTTCGCCTCATTCAAGTATCCTTGGGACCTCCTCACCATCAACAAGTACTTGATGAAGAAACACGTCAAGGGACAGACAATAAAATCTTCTTCTGTCTCTGAGAGGGCCATTATAACTGGAAATGTAGTGATAGAGGAGGGCGTGAAGGTATTAGAGACCGCTAAGCTCAGCGGGCCCTGCTATATAGGCCGGAATTCACTCATAGGGGACGATGCCCTCATCAGAGATTTCTCCTCCATAGACGAGCATTGTGAGATAGGCAAAAACTGCGAGGTTAAGAACTCCATAATCGGCAGAAACTGTAGGATTCATGGCAGCTATATCGGCGATTCCATAATCGAGGAGAATTGCGACTTCGGTTTCGGTTCTGTGACTGCGAACTTCAGGTTCGACGAGGCCGCGATAAGAGTAAAGATTGGAAACAAAAAGATAGACTCCGGCTTAAGGAAACTCGGTGTGATAATGGGTTCCCACTCAAAAGTCGGCATAAACGCTAATATAATGCCAGGGGTCAAGGTTGGCCCTCGAGCCGTAGTAGGCCCCGGCGTAACGCTCTATGAAGATCTGGGAGAGGGAGAAAGAATATACGTAGATAAGAAAAGCTTCGTAAGAAAAACGGGTCCTCCTGATGAACCCTTCTGATTGACGATACTAACTGAAGAGCCTAGATACAAGTTTAGCTATTCTTGCTCCGAATCTCCTGCAGCGATCAGCATCCCTCGCGCCGGGGGCTCCTACAACCGCTAATCCGTAGTGCTGGCCATGCGGGTCCCCCTGTATGATCATGCCGTGAATCAGAAGGGCCTCTAAGATGGAAAGAATCGTCGTCTCAGCTCCGGTGGCTGTTCCACCAGAGGACGTAAATGCCGCGCCTACCTTCCCCTCAAGCCTTCCATGGATCTTGACGCTCTCGTCCAGCAGCCTCTTTATCTTAGTGCTCATCACCCCATAATATGTCGGCGAACCGATAATTATGCCGTCTGATCCTGTGAGGTCGTCGAGGGAGACATCGTCAACCCTCTTCAAGACGCATCTTATCCCTTCGACCTCCTTCACCCCCTCGGCGATCAGCCTCGCAGCCTTCTCTGTATGCCCAGTCTTGGAGTCATAAGTTACAAGGACGGTCGGCATCGATCCTTCACCCCCTAATCATCAGAAGAACTGTCCTTGTTATTAATAAATCTCTATAAGAATGAAAAGGCCTCCCAATTTCGGGTCATCAATGAATTTTGGAACGGCCGTTTCAGATTTGGGAATTCCTTCCCGCGGTATCCCTTAATTGATTGAAATAACATCCATCTTAACGGTGTTGCGGATGATGAAGCGACGAGAATACACAGTGCTTCTCTTAACGTTGCTTATGCTCTCAGCTTCTCCCCTACTCGTCTTTGCGGCTGAGGATGCTGAGAATCAAGATGAAGACGCCGAAAAGCCCAGTAACCCCAATCCAGCACGGGCATGGATATTGCTGAGGATCGCGAATAGAACCGCCGCCCGTGTGGAGCGTCTAATAGAGAGGATCTACGCTAATGAGAGCCTGATTGAGACGCTGAGTAACGCGGGTCTGCTTGATGATCTGGAGGGCAACGTAACCCTCTTTGAGGAGGCGAAGAGCCTTCTAGGCGAGGCCTACGTGGCTATAGAATCAGGCGAATATGAAGAAGCGGTTGAGAAGATCACCGATGCCATGTCCACCTTTAGAGCGGTCTTCAAGGCGATTCACAGGATACTGGAGGACTACGTAGGCGACCTTGGACCACGCTTGATTGCCCGGGGATTATTGGTTGCGATGCGGAGAGCCCTTGAAAGGGTAGCTTGGATAAGGAGACTGGCGCCAGAGGATCAGGAGATCAATAGCCTCCTAGACGAGGCTGAGGTGTACCTCAACATAACGGCCGCGGAGGAGATGCTCCTGGAGGGCAACGTAACCGGGGTTGCTCAGAACCTCGTAAAGGCCAATCGACTGATCAGCGAGGCCTTTCGACTTCTCAGGGAAAAGGCCAGGATGGGAATCAAGGTGAGGATGAGTAGATACCTCGAGAATATGAGGAGGTCATACAGGAGAATGCTTGCGAAGTTAGAGCTTGCAAAGAGGATGGGGGCTAACGTCTCAAAGATCCTGGAAAGGCTTGGTTATGAGAACGAGACTCAGCTCACGGATGCATTGATGGATATGCTTGCCGAGGCGCGGAGCAGACTTGATGACATCAGAGACGCCATGAAGGACCTCCAGAGGATCGGCAGGGACATCAGTAGGATGAATAGAGCCCTCACCGGGCATAAGCCACGGGGCATGGCGGGGAAAACTCGAAGCAGGGGACGGCCAGGGCAGGGTGGAGGACCATAGCGGAGGCGCAGCCATCTCATGCGCAAATGAATGGGAAGCGGATGGAGAGCTGCAAATCCCCATAACCCCCCAATCTTTTTGAATCCGCATATAAAAGGTAATAAGGAATCCTTACAACTCAATCAGCATAAGCAATGTTAGGATAGTGATCATCGGGGCTGGCGGATATATCACAGGAGCACTTCGTAGAGGTGCCGGTCAAGATAAGCGAAGATGGCATTAAGCCAACCAGAAGGTTTAAGCTGCCCAAGCCGATCATGAGCTGGCTGAATCTCCATCTCGAGAAGTTTCAGCTATTAGTAGACGGGGTCATCAAGAAGGAGAGGAACCTGATCATACAGGCGATGGCGCTGGACCCGTTAACCCCATCACCCAGGAAAGCCGAGAGGATTTTAACATCATTTCTGAAGTGGCTCCCGCTGCCGAAGCCTTTCTGAACCTGTCGCGGCTCAGTAACCTTTTAATGCGGAATCAGCAAACACTTAACATGAACTTTAGAATCCGCTTGGGGCGATATGGGCATGGATATAGATGAGGAACGATTCAGGAGGATGTTTCCTAACTTGGCTAGGGAGATGAGAAGCGGAGAAAATAGGGTAACGATCACGTCCATCCGGTCTGATATTGAGTCTGGTGAAAAGATAGTCTCTAAGATGTTCCGGGGATACGTGCCCGACGTGATTGATTTCCTTAGAAGATGCGATAATGAGGACCAAGCGAATGAGATAATC
>LUCF01000027.1 GCA_001593845.1 Candidatus Bathyarchaeota archaeon B63
GCCCCTTGGCGGCGCCGTTTATTCTGAGCTCTTCCAACATATTTAAGTTTTAGGAATTTTACGCCTCTTAAAGGCGGCAAATTTTATATAATTAAGGGCTGGATATGGGACGCCGTAAGCGCGGATGAAGCGATTGCATCACATTAACATGGCATGCCCCGGGTGGGCTCCCAATCAGAAGCGTGTCCACAAATTATTTATAACCCGCCCTTTATAACCCGCCCGAAAAAGGGCGAGGCCGTTAGGAGGAGGTCACATTGACCATGAGTTTAATAGATAAGATAGACTTCCACGTGCACGTTGCTGAAAGGTACCCCTACAAATATTCTGTAGAGGAGGTGATAAGGGAGGCTGAGAGGAGAGGTCTTATTTATATGGCTCTAGCTGATCATTGGAGGCCGTATGACCCTGATCCCTGCACGTTCTTATGGGAGAGGAGGGAAATAGACAGAATCAAAACTAAAGTAAAGGTTTTCCTCTCGGCCGAAGTAGATATAGTAGACTCTGAAGGACATAGTCCAGTTAAGCCTTTACTCCATAGAGAGATCATAAAGGCTATGGACTACCTCTCGGCAGCCTCTCACTCGGGAGAACCTTGGACGTATGAGTACGAGAAGAGTAAGGTACCTATGGACAAGCTTGAGATAATCGAGTATGAGCATAAAAAGCATTTAAGTATCTTAAGAAATGAGTTGTTCGATGTGGTATTCCATCCATATGATTCTACAGTAGCGTGGTTATACAGAGAAGGTTACGCAAAAACCCGCTCCCTTAAGGAAATTCCGGAAGTATACCTGAGAGAGTTTGCTGAATACGCTGCCCTTTATAATAAAGGTATAGAGATTAATAACGTCTCCTTAGTGGCTGAGAAAGAGGGCGTGAAAGGCTATGAAAGAATTAAAGAAGGTTTTGAGACTTTTGTGAAAATTCTGCTTGAGAAAGGAGCTAAGTTAATTATAGGTTCGGATTGCCACTACTGCGACAAACATTGGCACTGGCCAGGGTGGACTAAAGAAGCTGCCGAATTAATAAGGCGTTGTGGGGGGAGCGACAAGGACCTTTGGCTCCCAAAAGGGATAAGATGAGGCTATATTCATATTTATGAACTGGAGGTAAACCATTTTGATCGAGGTGGACCTTATTGCCATTGACCTTGATGGCGTCCTTCTTGAGCGTGATGGGACAATCCTTCCTGCGGTGAAACGGGCCCTCGCCGAGGTCGTGAAGCGAGGCGTCAAGATCGCAACAGCTTCAGGGCGGTGTCTGAAATACCAAGTTAGCAGCCTCAAGAGAAATAGGCTTGGCATATCATCTGGAGGAGCCTCGTCTTAGACCCCGTTTACATACCCCTCAAGCCGGGACCGTACAAGAAGGGCGAGGTCATAAGGGAATGTGTAGCGGCTCTGGTATGCGGTAAAGATGGAGGCGCTACGTCGCCCCTTAGACGCAGGTCCGTTAAGAACGGGGTGCTTGAGGTGATCGTCAGCGGGAGGGATGGGAAGACCTACCTAATCGTCTCGAACCTCTCTGAGAAGGACATAAAGCACACCGCGGTATGGGGATCCTATTCAGGGGCCTACAGTCTGGGTCCCTACGAATCTAGGGTGGAATCTATCTAAGAATAAGGGATCTTTAATTAGCATCGTGGATGCCCTAGCTTTATGATGATTATCTCGGCTCCAACCATAACCGTCTGAGAGATAGAGATCCTATTCAGACTTTGTGAAGAAATCGGACGATGAGACTAGGACGCATACTGTACGTTATAACTAAGGCCGGGTCTCTTAGCGTATGCCCCTACAGCAACTTTTTTATAATCGACGTCCCAAGGCATTTCCGGTAGTCAGGATTGAGCGTTAAGGAAGAGCTTCTCAGGCTGCTGGAGAAGGATAGAGAGTTCAGGTACGCCGTCGCTGGCTTAATCGGCTTAGACCAGATCTTAATGAGGCTGGATAGGCATGAGGAGGAACTCATCAAGCTTAGGGAAGACATGAATAGGGGATTCAAGAGATATGACGAGGAGATAGCTAAACTCAGAGAGGATATGAATAGGGGATTCGAGCTTGTTGAGAGGCACATCTCAGCACTTGGAGCCAGATGGGGACTCCTCACTGAGGAGGCTTTCAGAGCGGGCTTGAAAGGCCTGATAGAGGAGGAGTTTGGATTCAAGATTGAGAGGTGGAGGGTCTACGACGAGGAGGGAATAGTTTTTGGCTACCCGAGCCAGGTTGAGGTCGACGTGGCGGTCCGTAACGAGAAGATCATGCTCATCGAGGTTAAGGCTCATGTCGACGCCTCAGATCTATACTCCTTCAAGAGGAAGGCTGAGCTTTACGAGATGAAAACCGGAAGGAAACCCTCCAGGCTGCTCGTTGTCACGCCATACATCGAGGATAGGGCCATCCAGGCAGCAAAGAGCCTGAAGATAGAGGTATACACGAAGGTTTAGTTCACCGAAAAGAAGGATGATTTGACTCCCCTTTTTTGAATTTGTATGTCACTTCATTTAAGAAGACTTGGACCGGAACAGCAGGATCATCAAGCTTCAGAGGGGAGAACATCAATCGGTCATCAGAAGAATCTCTCCTTTATCTTCTTAATCAGGCTTCTCGCCTCCTCGTTGCTGGAGCATGTTGTTCTTATTGCTATGCCCCTTGGGATTCTAGCCAGCACCCTCATGACCTTTTCGGGTGGAACCATTATCTGGATTAGCTTCCCTCTTTCCTGTATCTTCTTGTAGAGTGGAATCCAGCATTCTTCTCCTGAGTTCGGGTTTCCCTCCCCAGGCACCCATTGGATGCAGTCGAGCTCATTTATGCTGAGGAGGCTGTCGAGGTGCGGAAGCTCCAGCGGCCCGTCTAGGTGCCAGATCGTCCTGTCGAAGTATTCGCATTCCTCGACGATCAGCGGCAGGATGAATTCTCGGAACATCGCTGGGGAGAGATAAACCATGAAGTCGCATTGGAGTATGAAGTGCTTCTTTGCGCTCCAGATCCCCGCCCACGTCGAGTAGCCGTTCTCCTCCGTATTTATGACTCTGCATAGCTCTTCGTAGTACCTGAACAGGAGATCTTGAACCCTCCTCAGAACCCTCTTCGCCCTCCCCTTCTCCGTGAACATGCCCCTGAGGAGGCCGGTCGGAAAGTTCCCCATGAGCTGCGCAGTCACCGTGACCGCGTCGAGGAGATCAGTGAAGGCGACGACCGCCTTCCCCCTACACTGCTTACTAGCAGCCTCATAGGCCCGGCGGGTGTATCTCCACCAGTCATTATCTGGGTCAAAATCAACATTCTCCAGGTTCTCCAAAGAAAGGTTTCCCGAGAACCATGAGGTATTCGCTTCTGGGTCGAACTTGACCTCCGCTCCTAGATAGGCCGCAAGAGATCCGGGGCCGAGATTCACCCAGACGTTTGGGTAGGCTTCCCCCCAGAATATCATCTTTGAAAACTGCTGAAGGATTCTTCGGAGAGCCTCTTCGAAGTCTGGATAGTAACGCATAAAGGCCCATGAGTCTATCTTAGGCGGCTTCTCATCCCTTGGGTAGATCACTTGGATCAGCGGCCGTTCGAGGGTTCCTTCCCACCACTCTTCGAAGGCCCGCTTCGCCTCCTCCCAGTCCTCCTTGTATAGCATGAAGGGACACCTACTTCTAAATCCGTCATCGTCCATAAATGGGTTTCATGCCCATCCAGCCGTGAAGGAAAATCCTTAAGTAATGACTGATGTGAATATATTTTGTTAGGCTGGGCCCGTAGCTCAGCCTGGTCAGAGCGACAGGCTCATAACCTGTTGGTCGGGCGTTCAAATCGCCCCGGGCCCACCACAGAATGAAATCAGCCTCTTCAAACCTCAGAATTCTCAGCTTTGGGATTCCTTCTTTGTCGCTGGAATTTTTTTCTTTATTAAGCGAATATATAAAGAACAGAAGGTTTAAGCATGGATGTATACATAGGCGTATCCGAAGATCCTAGAAGATTTTCTTATGGAGACCTCTTCTCTTTTCTCCAACTTAGCTGAGGCTCATACAACCATCTGGGCGACTATGCATATTATTATCAATGCGACGGCTAGGATCACCACAATCTCGGGGCGAACCCTTATGCCCGGGGTGTCCTCCTCGAAGAATCTGAGTAGGCCCGCGCCTGCCGCTGGCAGGGGGGCTGTCTGCTGTCTCCTTCTTCTCCTTCGGCTGCTCATCGCTCCCCATCCGCAACTAGATATGGATGGAGATTCGATCTAATTAAATTTATTCCTCCAGCCCTGCATATCTTGACTTAGAGGATCAGTCGAGGGCTCCTTTTTTGATCCGTGGGGCCCTCATCCCCATCCTCGTAATCGGAGTTTTTTTATTGTACCCCTTAGAAAATATATGATATGCCGACGAGGTACATCTTCATCACCGGCGGGGTAATCTCGGGGCTGGGTAAGGGAATAGTCACGTCCTCGATAGGTAAGATGCTCCAATTCCGAGGTTTTAAGGTAACTGCATGTAAGATCGATCCGTACATCAATTATGACGCTGGGACGCTTAGGCCGACGGAGCATGGCGAGGTCTGGGTAACGGAGGATGGAGGCGAGATCGATCAGGACCTCGGGCACTATGAACGGTTTCTCGATATAAACATACCGAAGAGCCATAACATCACGACTGGACAGGTATTCTATGAGGTGATCAAAAAGGAGCGGGAGGGGAAATATCTCGGCCAGACGGTCCAGCCTATCCCCCACGTGACTGACGAGATTAAGAGAAGGATAAGGGAGGTGGCGGAGAAATCGAAGGCGGACTTCGTCCTGGTCGAGATTGGGGGGACGGTTGGCGACTACGAGAATGTACTCTTCCTCGAAGCAGCTAGGCAGATGAGGCTTGAGAAGGAGGATGTTCTCTACGTGCATGTAGCATATCTGCCTATGCCGAAGAGCCTTGGGGAGATGAAGACGAAGGCCGTCCAGCACTCAGTTCGTGAACTCGGCAACTTTGGGATTCAGCCTGACTTCATAATCGGAAGGGCGGATACTTACCTGGATGATGTTAGAAAAAAGAAGATCGCCCTCTTCTGCAACGTGAATGAGGAGGACGTGATCTCCGACCCTGAGATCGATAACATCTATAAGCTCCCCCTCATCTTCGAGGAAGAAAGATTCGGCGATAAGATACTCTCGAAATTCGGCCTTCCGCCGATAAAGCCGAGGAATGAGAAGTGGAAGAGGTTCCTCGAGAAGGTTGATAACTTAACGGAGACGCTGAAGATAGGCATAGTCGGCAAGTACTTCGATATAGGGGAATTCCGGCTTCCCGACTCATACATCTCAGTCATAGAAGCGATCAAGCATGCCTCCTGGCATAACTCTAGGAAACCCATAATCGAATGGATCGACTCCAAGACCTTCGAGGAAGAGAAGGGGAACCTAAGTGTGCTGGACGAGGTTGACGGCATAATTGTCCCGGGAGGCTTCGGGACGACGGGTATAGAGGGGAAGATCATGGCGATAAGATATGCGAGGGAAAACAACCTCCCCTTCCTGGGACTCTGTCTGGGGCTGCAGCTGGCAGTCGTGGAGTTCGCTAGGAACGTCTGCGGCCTAGAAGGCGCCAACTCCACAGAGATCGATCCTGACACGCCTCACCCGGTTATCGATCTACTCCCCGAGCAGAAGAAGATCCTTAAAAAGTCGAGGTATGGGGCTACTATGAGGCTTGGGGGGCAGATAATAAAGATAAAGCCCTCCACGCTGGCTCACCGCCTATATGGAAGAACGGAGATAATTGAGAGGTTCAGGCATAGATATGAGATCAACCCGGAATACGTCGGTTTACTAGAGGACCATGGATTTGTATTCTCAGGCATGACCCCGGATGGGAGGATCATGCAGATCGGCGAGATCCCGAACCACCCATTCTTCATTGGAAGCCAGTTCCACCCAGAATTCACCTCGAGAGTTCTCAGGCCGAACCCGCTCTTCAACGGCTTCATCAAAGCATGCATGGAGAGAACAGAATAAGCCCTTTACTTTTTGGAGGTGCCGTTTGTTCATCCCCTCGCTTGGATAATAAGATGGATTCGAAAAGAGAAGAAGCGAAACGCTTTTTTCTTTAAGGGCCTCATTAATTTGAGGGACGCAAAGGGACGGTGAGGTGCTATTGAGGATCGGTGTGCTGACAGGTGGAGGGGATGCGCCTGGCCTGAACTCCGCGATAAGGGCTATCGTGAAGAGGTCGGAGGAGTATGGCTACGAGGTCGTGGGGATCAGGTACGGCTGGGCTGGCCTGCTTAATCTTGATACGGTTAACTTGAGGTATCAGGACATAAAATGGTCGATACATCGAGGTGGGACGCTTCTTAAGACATCACGTACAAACCCGAAGAAGACGCCTGGCGGGATGGATAAGGCCCGCCGGAACTTCGAGAAGCTCGGTCTGGATGCGCTTATAGCCATAGGTGGGGATGACACGTTAAGCGTCGCGGCGGCGCTGAGCGAGGCGGGACTCAACATTATAGGGATACCTAAGACGATAGATCACGATGTTCCGGAGACGGAGTTCACTATAGGATTCGATACGGCGGTTAATATGGCCATGCGCCTGATCGAGAATCTCCAGGACACGGCTGACTCCCACAGCAGGGTCTTCGTAGTCGAGATTATGGGGAGACACGCCGGGTGGATCGCCCTCTACTCCGGACTGGCGGCCGGCGCGGACCTCATACTTATACCTGAGGAGCCCTTCAGCCTGAAGGAAGTAGCGGAATTCGTGAAGAGAAAGGTTGAGGGTGGCCAAAGGTCCATCATGATAGTCGTCGCGGAGGGCGCGTTGATAAAGGACTATGAGGGGCCGATAACGAAGGATACGAGCGTCGACGAGTTCGGGCATGTACGCCTAGGCGGCATAGGGGAGTTCCTAGCCAAAAAGATTAATGAGGCCACCGGTGTTGAGACGAGATCATGCGCGCCAGGGCATACGATCAGGGGTGGACCGCCAACGGCCCTCGACCGGATAGTATCGACGAGGCTCGGCATAGCCGCCGTTGACCTGGTTAAGGAGGGGAAGTTCGGATATATGGTCTCCCTGAAGGCCGGAAGGATCATCCCGGTTCCCCTATCCAAGGTTATCGGTAGAACAAAGACTGTGAGCAAGGAGCTATACGAAGCAGCGAAGGTCTTCTTCAAATAGCCATAGGCCATGAGCCTCTGGGGCGGAGCCTTCTTTTCCATAATTAAAGGTCAACTTTTATCCCGTGGCTCTTCAAGAAGCCCTTCAATTCATCCTTGTATGGCAAAGCCGTGATGGCCCCATGCCTCGTTACGACGAGCGCTCCCACGGCATTCGCAACCAACAGGCATGTATCGAGGTCCCATCCGTGGATTAGGCCTGTTAGGAGACCAGCGTTCCACCCGTCGCCCGCGCCCGTCGTGTCTATGGCATTCACCTTGAAGGCTGGAAGCGTCAACTTTTCACCAGTCCTCCTCTGGAGGAGGGCCCCTTCAGCCCCCATCTTTATCCCGACGATCTCAACGCCGTATCTGAATGCCCTCCTCGCAGCCACTTCTGGGTCACGGGTTCCAAGCACGAATTCCGCCTCTTCAAGCGAGAAGGTGGCTATGTTTGACATCCTCAGAATCTTAGCATAAACCCTTCTGATGGTCCTCTCCGAGTTCCAGACGTCCAATCTTAAGGTGGGATCGAACGATACTTGGACGCCTGATGATCTAGCATGCTCAACGACCTTGAGGATCGTCCTCCTAGAGGGGTTCTGAGACAACGCGAAGCCCGAGACATGTAGGATCCGCGAGTCGGCGACGTAGTCTAGGTCTACATCCTCGATCGTCAGTGAGCTATCCGCGGTCCCGCTTATCCAAGGCCTACGATAGAATATGAATGACCGCTCGCCGGTTTCTGGCTCATTAGCAACGAAGGTTATCGTCGTCCGCATCCCCCTCTTTACCTTCACCTGAGAGGCATCAACCCCGTTCCTCTCCAATTCACGTATCAGAAACTTCCCGAAGGGGTCATCCCCAACGGCGGTGATCGCCCCGGCCCTGCAGCCCAGCCTTGCCACGCCAACCATGGTGTTCATCGGCGCACCTCCGAAGCACTTCTGAAAGGCCGGGACATCCACGTATGATCCGGGCTCAGCGCCGACGAAGTCTATCAGCACCTCACCTATGCCGACAACATCGAGGGGCAACCCATCATCCATCCCGAATTTTATTTTCTGGATAATCTGCTGATTCCATTCATGTAGGGCCTTAAGGCCTCTGGGATGATGACGGACCCATCCTTCTGTTGGTACTGCTCCAGGATCGCTATGATCGTCCTGCTCGTCGCCAGAGCCGTGCTGTTCAGGGTATGCACGTAGCCCTTCGGAGGCTTCCCCACCCCCTCGCGGTATTTTATGCCTAGCCTCCGGGCTTGATAATCCGTGCAGTTGGAGTTCGACCCGATCTCCCGGAACTTCCCATCCGCCATCCAGACCTCCGTATCATATTTCTTAGCCGCGA
>LUCF01000028.1 GCA_001593845.1 Candidatus Bathyarchaeota archaeon B63
CGCTACGATTCTCCCGTAGTCTATAATCGCGATTCTCTCGCATAAGTGGTCTGCTTCTTCCATGTAGTGGGTAGTTAGGAATATTGTGACTTCCTCGTCTTTGTTCATTCTCTGTATGTAGCTCCAAACAGCCCTCCTAGTCTGAGGATCTAATCCCAAAGTAGGTTCATCCAGAAAAAGAACCTTCGGATGATGCATGAGGCCTCTGGCAATCTCAAGTCTCCTTCTCATGCCTCCAGAGTAGGTTCGAACAAGGTCGTCGGCTCTTTCTGAGAGCTGGGCGAGCTCTAGGAGCTCTTTGATTCTTCTTTCCCTCTCCGCCTTGGGAATCCCGTAGATTCTTCCGTGGAACTCTAGGTTTTCTCTTCCAGTTAGAAGATCATCTAAAGATGGATCCTGAAATACTATGCCTAAAGATCTCCTAACTGCGTCACGTTCCTTCAGGATGTCATGGCCCCAAACTTCTGCTGTGCCCTCAGTAGGCTTCAGCAAGGTAGTTAGCATCCGTATAGTTGTTGTCTTCCCAGCTCCGTTGGGGCCTAAGAAGCCGAATATTTCGCCCCGTCGTACTTCAAAGCTGACATGGTCCACGGCTATTAGCTCACCGAATCTTTTAGTCAAGCCAACTGTTCTTACCGCGATTTCCAATGACGCAGTCACTCTCCAAGATTGAGGTTAACTTTTTCCCATATCTTCAAGGAGGTTTACGTGGATCTCCTTCATCTTGAGTCTCCAAACCTTCTCTGGGGCGCCTCCACCTTCTTCGCGATACCCCGCAAGTTCTATGATTCCTGCCTCCTCCAGTTCGGAAAGGTGATAGTAGAGGCTTGACCTTGCGAGTCCCTCACCCGCTTGCCTTAAGCCTTCAAGAATCTCTCCGCTGCTCTTCTCCTCATCTCCTATAATGCGGATTATCAACCATCTAATTGGACAGTGGAGAGCCCTAAAATACATCTGAAATCTTCTTGCCTCGTCTAAATCCCCATGCTCATCACAACACAATATTGTCACAACCAATTTTTCGATATTATCAAAAAATTCATTATATGTTATAAGGTTTCCCTTTTTCTGAGGAATTAGATCCGCAGGCGTGGCAAGATGGCCTCCTATCATCTTTGCCCCATGCACCGCAGCATCTATAAAGGCACATTTCAAGTGCTTTGCGCTTGGCTGGAAGCTTATGTGCAGTTCCAACGCCTATTTGAGCCATTTGAACACTCGTTCCAGCTAAAAGAGTCTGGCTGTAGAAAGAAGATTTATAGCCATAGCTGATGGAATCGACTCATTCCTGCATTTACTGAATCCAATACTAAAATAACCCAGGGTAAAACAACAAAAAAGCTAATTAGAAACTCCCCTTAAGAAAACTCGAAGGTGTCTCAGATGGCTAGGAAGATCGTAATAATCGGAGCCCATGCGGCTGGGACTGACGCTGCTTCTGCTGCTAGGAAGACGGATAGGCATGCAGAGATTACGCTTATCACGGATCAGGATGTTGCTGGATACTCGCCATGTGGGATTCCATTCGTCATCGGGGGGCACATACCCAGCTTCGAAGACCTAATCGTATTTCCGCCCTCCTATTATAGGATGATGAAGCTAGACCTTAGGCTTAAGACCAAAGCTAAGAAGATCGATGTGGAGAATAAAACGGTGGAGATCGAGGGCAAGGAAGGGAAGACCGAGGTTCTAGAGTATGACAGTCTGATCTTGGCTACGGGCGCCTACCCATTTGTACCTCCGATAAGGGGAAGGGACAAGAAGGGCGTGTACACCCTCCGAACACTCGAGGATGGAAGAATCGTCAATAAGGCCCTGGAAAAGGCGAAATCCGCTGTTGTTATAGGCGCCGGGCTTATAGGCCTAGAGGCAGCCGTCTCATTCGTCGAGCGTGGGTTAAAGACGACGGTTGTGGAGCTCCTCCCCCAAGTCCTGCCAGCCATGCTGGACAGGGACATGGCGAGGCTCGTCCAGAAGCACCTAGAAGAGGAGGGAATCAACATCATAACGGACAGCGGGGTTGATGAGATTCTAGGGGACGATCATGTAAGCGGGGTCTCCGTTGCCGGGGAGGAGATCCCAGCCGACCTGGTTATCGTGGCCACAGGGGTGAGGCCCAATGTTCAGCTCGCTAGGGATGCGGGCATAGAGATAGGTGAGACCGGAGGAATAAAGACGAATATGAGGATGGAGACGAGTGTCAAGGATGTATACGCCGCCGGCGACTGCGCTGAATCCGTGAATATGATCACTAAGAGGCCAATGGCCAGCCAGCTTGGCACAACAGCTGTGAGGCAAGGAAAGGTTGCGGGGGTCAACGCTGCAGGCGGATACGCCGTCTTCTTAGGATGCCTCGGCTCAGCAGTCACGAAGCTTCTAAACCTGGAGATCGGAGTTACCGGGTTGACCGAGTATGCGGCTGGCCGCTTCGGGATCGAGACTGTGGTCGGAAGCATAACTTCAAAGACCAGAGCCGATTATTATCCAGGGGGCAAATCGATCAGGGTGAAGATCGTGGTCGATAAGGATACGGAGAGGATCATCGGTGGGCAGATCATCGGAGGAGAGGCGGTGACACAGAGAATAAACGCTCTTTCATTTGCGATACAGAAGCAGATGACGATCCGCGAACTGGCTAAAGCGGACACATGCTACGCTCCGCCGGTAAATGAGACCTGGGAACCAATGGTCCTCGCCGCTGAAGTTGCAATAAGAAAATTATAGGCCATAATGTCCTAGCTACCTTTGATTATGTACCTTTTGCCTCCCTCTCCTCTTCCAGCTTGCCGTATCAGCTTTCTTTCTTGTTCTATTCAGCACTTAGACTAATCAGAAGCGACAGGGGGTCATCTCAATGAAGAGACCCCGGATTGTTATTCTAAATTAACCAAAAGGTACTATGACGTACCATAGATCTTTCAAGTGATCAGCATGATTACCGGCTCGATAATGTTCATAGCAAAAGAGATAACTCTCTCATTTCCTCTTTATTTCCAATAATGTTTAGGGAAAGGATGAAGCCTGTAGCCTCTTCGGAGGGTGTAAACATTCACTGTCCGGAGAATGGGAGGTTCTCTTTCTTTAACAGTCCATACCCACCGCATCATTCCTTCACGGGCATCGATGTATATCCGAAGAGAGACTTCGGCGACATTGCCCCCTCACCGGTCACGGGTAAGGTTACAAGAATCCGGCGGGTAAAATGCCCAAAAGGAAAGATGTTTAAAGGCTCAATCTATGATTATGTTCTTCTTCTCCGCAGCTTAGAAAATCCGGAAAGATGGGTTAAGATCCTCCATGTTGAACCCCTCGTCAAGGTCGGCGACACGGTTGAGCCCGGCGAGGACTTAGGGGTGCTTCTTAGATCAGGATTCTTCGATTTCTGGACGGATCCCCACATCCACGTTGAGGTGAGGAGGCCTTCAGATCCCATCCGAGCAAGAGGAGGCTTCAAACTTGAAAGGTTGATAAAGATAGATGCTGCAGAACCACTAAGGAAGCTAAGCGGAAGAGTGGTCGAATCTAAGCCTGAATATTCCCTGATCGCTTTGAATGGAAGGTTTAAGCAAGGCATACCTGTTGATCTTGACGCTCACATCGGCCTTCTAGACGCCGGCATACCACACTACAGATGGATCGGAATACATACAAACGTAAATCCGCCATCCAGCGGAATCATAAGGCTCTGCAACAAAAAGATAGGAACCGTAAAATCCGTCCATTCCAACATGTGCATTGCTGAGTGTTGCAGTCCAACCCTTACATTAAATGGGAAGCCAGTTGGGTTATCTCTTTATATGTACCTCTCCTCAACCCCACTGATGAAGATAGTGCCCCGCAGACCCGGCGAGGTCATCTTGAGGAAGCTTGAAAATGTCTCTCTCAGTCTTTATTGAAGCCCCCTGGGCGCCAACTTCTTTCCCCCGATAAAACTCAATTACGAATTCTCAGGAGTAATATTCTTTTTATTCCCAAATAAACTTAACAAAATTCAGCCGTCTTAAGATGGAATCTAATCTTCTTATCTATCTGGAAAATTATACTCACCGGTACATTGGGGAACAAAGATGACGTACTTTTATAATTTAGACTTACTTGATCCGGGTTTCAGTCAAGTAGACTTAGGTGTTTCATCAAATGCGAGCATCGAGGAAATGAAGGCAGCCTTCGACAATCTATTGATACCCGCGTCAAACCAATTTATGACCACTACCGCGTTCCAATCGCTATGTGGTTTACTTACAACACAATAGAAGGCGCCGCAAGCGGTAAGAGCGTCACCGAACCGTATCTTGTCGTAAAGAAATCGGAAGATTACCGTATTGATCTTGCTGAACACGAGCGCCTAGCAAATGCCTTTATGCAATCAGTTGCAGAACGGGGCTATATCGAACTGGTTCTTGGGAGAGACTACAGTTATATCCACTTACCAAGCGACCCGGGCCCTGGATTCCGTTCCAAACCGGCAGCTGAGATCTGGGGAGAATACAATGAATTAATAAAACAAGCTATCCAACAAGAATCTCAAAAATAACATATATAATTCATAATTAACAGATCGCCTTCATACATCTCAAGTGCTCCCGCAAACTAGCAATGCTTGAATGTGCTTCATAAGCAACTTAAAAGGTGTGCCGGGAGAATCCGTGGTGGGCCGGGAGAGATTTGAACTCTCGACCTTTCGGTTATCAGCCGAACGCTCTAACCAAGCTGAGCCACCGGCCCATCAATCTATCTTGTTACCATTTCAATATTAAAGTTTTACAGATGAGGCTCCTCGTCTTCTTCGGTGTGCCTTAGCATGCATCCCAGCATGGCCTCCTATCCTCACGCCGTAAAGGTTTATATCTTCTTTCGTCTTCTTGGATTTGGAGGCGTTCACTGTGTTCCCTAATAGAGGCGGGTGGAGGCTGAAGGGGACAACCACGCTTGCGATTAAGTGCGTGGATGGTGTCATCATGGCGACGGATACGAGGGCTACGATGCTGCCCGGCTTCATAGCGCATAAGAAGGTCAAGAAGGTCTACAGGGTGACGAGGAACATCGGCATGACGATCGCTGGGGTTCCAGCTGAGGCCCTGAACATACTTGACCTGCTGAGGGCGAACGCCTCGATCTATCAGATTCACAGGCGGAGGGATATCCCCGTTAGGGCCGTGGCGATCTTGGCCTCTAATCTCCTCTTCTCGCAGAGGTACTTCCCATACGCCGTTCAGATAGTCATAGGTGGATATGACCCCGAGGGATATCACCTATACTCGCTTGACCCCCTCGGAAGCGCCATAGAGGACAACCTGATCGCTACGGGCTCCGGGTCCCCAGTCGCATACGGGGTTCTCGAAAATGAATATAATGACAAGCTCAGCCTGAATGAGGGGCTAAGCTTGGTAGCGAGGGCGATCCAGTCAGCGATGAAGAGGGATGTCTATACCGGTGACGACTTCGACATAGCAACGGTCACGAGGGAGAGGGGATACGTCGAATTGACGACGGAGGAGAAGAGAAGCCTGCTTAGCGGGGCTTCATGAAGAGCCCGCGGGAGGCCGCTGCCGCACCCTCATAAATAATCGAGTATCTCCCTCAAGTCCCGTATCTTCCTGTAAGACCCATCGATTCTATCGTCCCTGTCTATCAGGAGGGGCTTCAAACCAGCCCCCTCCGCACCCTCATAGTCAGCCTCAGGATCATCGCCGACGAATAGGGACTGATGAGGCTTGACCCCAAGTTTCTTCAATGCGAAGCTGAAGATCTCAGCGTGGGGCTTGGGTCTCCCAGCGTCGTCAACCCCAACCGCAACGTCAAACTTCCCATCCAGACCGGTTCTCCTCAGGATTTCTCTTATGTCCTCTTGGAAGCCGTTTGAGACTATCCCCGTCTTGAGGCTGATCCCCCTGAGATCATCCAGCACTTCATGGGCCTCCGGGTAGGCCTCCAGCTCAGCATTGTCCCACCACTCCTCTGTCAGGGCATCCGCCAGACGCTTAAGGTCCCCACGGAGCCCGATCTTCTTGAGGATCATCATGTTGTAGGCCCTCCAGAACTCGATGTAAGGCAGCCTGAAGGAGTCTGGGCTTAACTCCGAAAAGTCCGGGAAGATGTTCTCATCTGGGACCGCTGAGACCTGGACGCCGTGGCTTCTCAGTATCCTCAGGAAGATCTCTGGGATGGGAGCCGTCCTTATCAGCGTCCCCCCGAGGTCGAAGAGCACAGCCCTGAACCCACCCATTCATGAGCCTCCATAATGGAGATCTAAACTGCGCAACCTTAATAAGGTTCTATTAAGAAGAGAATCACCTAAAATATGTCACATTAATAGGAATCGAACCTCCTCAGCACTCTATAATATGATCCGGTACCCAGCGGATTAGGGACGGAGATGGAATCAAAGAGATGACTGAGCCATTCCACTCAAAGGAGATCAAGGATGTTCTCCAAGCCTTAGATGTAACTGAGAATGGGCTGACCAGTGAGGAGGCCCAGGCCAGACTGGAGAAGCATGGGCCTAACGTGCTCCAAGAGAAGAAGAGGGTGGGGCCCCTCCAGATATTTCTACGCCAATTTCAAGATATATTCGTCCTCATGCTGCTGGCGGCGATCATCATCTCTCTCATCTCCGTATACATGAAGGGCTCCGAAGCTGGAATGGAGGAATACGCAGACGCCATAACGATAAGCGTCATAGTTATCCTAAACGCGACTGTCGGCTTCGTTCAGGAGTACCGCTCAGAGAAGGCTATGGAGGCTCTTAGGAGGTATGCAGCTCCCAGAGCGAGGGTTCTTCGGGATGGAAGGGAGAAGGTGATTCCCGCCGAGCATGTCGTTCCAGGGGATATTCTGCTCCTAGAGTCTGGGGATCGAGTTGCGGCTGACGGGCGGATCATAGAGGCGATAGACCTAAGGACGAACGAGGCGGTCTTGACCGGGGAGTCTACACCCATCGAGAAGCAGACCGAGCCGGTCAGGGCTGACGCCCCAATCGGCGACCGTAAAAACATGGTCTACATGGGAACGCATATTATCTACGGAAGGGGAAGGGCGGTCGTAACGGCGACTGGGATGAACACTGAGTTCGGTAGAATTGCAGGCATGATCCAGGAGGTCGAAGAGAAGACCCCGCCTCTTAAGGCTAAGCTGAACAGGTTCGCGAAGACCTTGACAAAATTCATAATCATCGTCTGCGCCGTCATATTTATTCTAGAGCTCATCCGAGAGCCCGACGCATTAGAATTCGAGAATATGATCGATTACTTCATGACTGTTGTGGCCCTTGCGGTCTCAGCGGTTCCTGAGGGGCTGCCAGCGATCGTCACGATCGCCCTTGCCTTGGGAGCTCGTGAGCTGGCGAGGCATAACGCCGTCATAAGGAAGCTGGCCGCGGCTGAGACCCTAGGCTCGACGACGATAATCTGCTCTGACAAGACTGGGACCTTGACGAAGGGGGAGATGACCGTCAGAAGCATATACTGTGACGATAGGATCGTTGAGGTCACGGGTTCAGGGTATGAGCCCAAGGGGGAGTTTCTGCTAAACTCGGACCCAATCGACCCTGGAGATGACGCCGCCCTGTCCCTGCTTCTGAGGATAGGGGCACTCTGCAATAACTCTCACCTCGAGAATGAGGGTGGACAATGGATGGTCTCCGGCGACCCAACTGAGGGAGCATTGGTCGTCGCCGCGTATAAGGCTGGTTTGAGGCAGGAGGACCTGGAGAAGGCTTATCCGCGTCTGGGGGAGATCCCCTTCAGCTCGGAGAGGAAGAGGATGACGACTATACACTCAGCCCCTGATGGGGGGGTCTATGCATACATCAAGGGGGCTCCGGAGGTGATCCTCAAACGCTGCAGCATGATCTATGAGGGCGGAGAGGAGAGGAGGCTCACCGCCCAGAAGAGGAGGCAGATCTCGGAGATCAATGAGAAGTTCGCCGGCGACGCCCTACGGGTCCTCGCCTTCGCCTATAGGAGGCTTACAGACTCTAAGGGCCCATACAGGGAGAACATCGAGAATAACCTAGTCTTCGTCGGTTTGATGGGGATGATCGACCCGCCTAGGGAGGAGGCGATCGAGGCCAACCGCCTATGCAGGAAGGCTGGCATAAAGACCGTCATGATCACGGGTGACCATAAGCTCACAGCCGTCGCCGTCGCGAAGGAGATAGGGATACTGGAGGATGGGGGGCTCGTCCTTACCGGTGAGGAGCTGGACAGGATGAGCGACGAGGAATTCGAGAGGATCGTTGAGGACGTTAGGGTATACGCGAGGGTCTCCCCCGAGCATAAACTCCGGATTGTGAAGGCCTTGAAGATGAAGGGGCACATAGTCGCGATGACGGGTGACGGCGTCAACGATGCGCCCGCGCTGAAGGACGCGGACATAGGCGTTGCGATGGGGATAACCGGCACCGATGTGACGAAGGAGGCGGCGGACATGGTCCTGATGGATGATAACTTCGCGACGATCGTCAACGCCGTCAAGCACGGCCGTATACTATATGATAACATAAGGAAATTCGCTTTCTTTCTGATGCGGTCCAACTTCGATGAGCTTGCCGTGATCGCCACCTTCGCCCTTCTGGGGATGCCGCTTCCCCTCACGGCTGCGATGATCCTGTGGATAAACCTCGTCACGGATGGGGGGCCAGCGACAGCCTTGAGCTTCGACCCCCCGCTTGAGGATGTGATGGCCCGTCCTCCACGAGACCCCAAACAGGGAATACTCTACGGCAGGGTTCTCCAGATAATAATATCCTTCATCTCCCAGTACTTGGGGACAACAGGAATCTTCTTACTCGTCTACCGGTACGGGTTCCTGGCGGGCGGGCTAGACGAGGCTGGGAGGCTCGCCCTGGCTCGGTCCATGTGCTTCACCCAAGCCACACTGCGGGAGCTCATGATCGTCTGGAACTGCAGGTCTGAGAGGAAGTCGGCCTTCAGGCTGAGCTGGACATCGAACAAGTTTCTCCTGGTCTCCGTGGTCATCTCTATCCTCGGCACGGTCGCCCTGCTCTATATCCCCTTCCTCCAAGTGATGTTTGAGACGGTCCCGCTGAAGATCCAGCACTGGCTCCTCGTAGCCCCAATAGCGACGTCAGGCCTCCTATTGATGCCTGAGTTCCTCTACGAGAAGAAGATACTCCGCTGGGCTTGAATCGCCGCATGACAACCGCGGAGAGACACAATCCCCGTCAGTCCTCATTTAACATCATAGGGGCTGAGCAGCCTGTAGATTTCTTTGCTCTTCCATCTCAGAACCTTTCATAATGGATGATCTCTTCCAGGGGCTTTTTGGGCCTGGGACTCGGCTTTTCAGTCGGGTACCCAAATGAGACCAGCGCGACGACCTTTAGGTATGCCTAGAAGCTTCTTCACTTCTGATTCATCGAAGTCACCGATCCAGCATGACCCGAGCCCCAGCGCCTCAGCAGCCAAGACCATGTTCTGCAGCGCAATCGCAACATCAACAGTCGACCACTTCTTATCCTTCTCGCCGCATCCTACGATT
The DNA here is from genome assembly GCA_001593845.1 of Candidatus Bathyarchaeota archaeon B63. Classification (GTDB taxonomy): domain Archaea; phylum Thermoproteota; class Bathyarchaeia; order Bathyarchaeales; family DTEX01; genus B63. The sequence goes on from LUCF01000028.1 coordinate 9,502, forward strand.
ATGAAGGCTGCTTCCCTGAGGAAGCCCGTCCATCTGCGGTGGGAGAGGGCCTCCTTGGTCCTCTGGTCGGTGATGACAATGAAATGCCACGGCTGGAGATTCATGGCTGAGGGGGCCCTCCTCCCGGCTTCTAGGATCTTCATGAGAACTTCTCTTGGAACGGGCTTCTTGATGTATCTCCTTACGCTTGCACGTCTGAGGATGACGTCCAGAAGAGACATGGTGGGCATCCCCGATTAGGTAGGGAACTGCCTCCTTTTACCATTTTCTGAGTTTAGATGCGGTTTTAACGGTAAGCCCGGGCGTCTCGGCTTCTGTTAATCTTCGTTTCGAGTATAGGAAAACCGATGTTGCGGCTGTTAGTCCTAGGATGAGAATGAGAACGGCTTGGGGGAGAGAGGATGCGAACCCGGCGGCGTCCCCCGCCTCCGGCGGTGAGTATGAATTTTTAGTTGTCTCACGTTGAATCTGGCCGTTGACCATCAGGCTGCCTAACTGACCGATCATAGCCGCCGGCAACAGCATGATCGCCACTCCGAGAAGAACGGCGAATCCCACGTAAACGGCATGCTTGAGCATTCCATTCACCCTCCGAGCTGCGTAAGGATCTCTTTCATGCTAAATTCGTAGTGGACCGCTAATATGTCTATGTTTTAGAACAGCGGAGTCGTTAAGCCTTTATCCTCATTACGGGGAAGTAGAATTGATGACGATGACGAGGAGATTGGCGGTAGGCGTGGATCTGGGAGCCACGAATGTCCGGGTCGCGGTGGGGGACGAGAAGGGGAGAATCATAGCGAGGATCTCGGATAGGACGGATAAGACGAGGGGGCCGGAGGGGATAAGCTTGCAGATAGAGAGGATGATCCGCCGCCTACAAGGCGAAGCAGCAGGTAAGGGCGAGATCAAGGGCATAGGCATCGGGTCAGCCGGCCCGCTTGACCTCCGCAAGGGCTGCTTGATTAAGCCTACGAATCTGCCTTTCGATTTGGTGCCGCTGGTTGAACCCCTGGAAGATGCTTTCCATCTGCCCACTTATCTGCTGAATGACTGCTCCACCGCCGTGATGGGCGAGAGGTTCTTCGGAGCTGGGAAGAAACATGAGAACCTGGCATACATCACCATCAGCACCGGGATAGGTGGAGGCGTGTACGTCGATGGGCATCTGCTGGTTGGGAAGGATGGGAACGCCGTGGAGATCGGTCACTTCACAATAGACTTCGAGGGAAGGCTAACATGCGGGTGTGGAAAGAGGGGACACTGGGAGGCTTACTGCTCCGGAAGCGGCATACCGAACTACGTTAGGCTCCTTCTCTCAGAGGCTCAAGGCAGCCGGGTGGAGGAGAGCCTATTAATGAGGAGGGTAAACGGCGATCTAAGCCTAGTAACGGCTAAGACGCTCTATGAATGCGCGAAGGCCGGCGACCCGGTCTCCCTTGAGATTGTCGAGAAGATAGGCTTCCTGAACTCCGTCGGCTTCGCATGCGTTGTTGACGCCTATGACCCCTCGCTGATAACGGTCGGGGGCTCGATCGCTCTGAAGAATGAGGATCTCGTGATAGCCCCGATAAGGAGAGGCGTGGGGGAGCACGCCATGAACAGGGTTCCAGAGATCAGGATCACGCCGCTCGGTGGGGATATCGTCCTGTATGGAGCCTTGGCGATGGTCTTTCATCCGGAGGAGGGGAGATGCGGACGGTGACCCGGCTGGGGATAAACCTTTAGAAGCTGGCTATGCGCCTTCTCATCGGGTCGCCGGGTCCGGAATCCCCCGCGAATGAAAGGGAAGATTAGAATTGAGCTCGTTCGTCTGCTCCAAGTGCGGCCGGCTGCACACTCTTGAGGAGTTCAGGGAGAGCCGCTACTGTAGGGAATGCGGGAAGCTCATGACTTACAGGGATAGAGCCGATATAAACGATGCTCAGAAGACGGGAGCTGAGGCCCAGCCTCCAAAGGATGGATTCTTAGACCTCTTCCCATATGAGCCCTACGCTGAGCAGCTGGAATTCATGAAGGATGTGGAGACGGCGCTTCGCGGGGGAAGGGTCATGATAGCTGAGGCATGTAACGGGTTTGGGAAGACAGCATGCGCATTGGCTGTTGCGCTCTCGCTCGGCCGGAGGGTCATCTATGCTACTAGAACTCACGGGCAGGTACGCCAGGTCCTCCATGAGGTCCAGCAGATAAACAAGCGGGTCGAGGGAGAGTACTCAGCTGTGGCGCTGGCCAGCAGGCAGAACCTCTGCTTGAATGATGCCTGCAGGAGGCTTCCAACCTTCGAGGCTGTTGAGGCCTGTAGAGTCCTGAGGCAGACGCGTAGGTGCATCTACAGGACCAAATTCGCCCTTCAAATGCTTGAGCTCCCCCGCGTTCTCACGGCGAGAAGGCTGATCCATTATGGGAAGGAGAGGGGAATCTGCCCCTATTTCCTCTCTAGGGAGGCCGCGAAGGATAGCACAGTTGTCGTTGCGCCCTACCAGTACATATTTAACGAGTCGATCAGGCTGAAGGTCGGCCTAGAGATCGAGGGGAAGATCCTCATCTTCGACGAGGCGCACAACGCGGATAAGATCGGTCAGGAGGTTCTAAGCGACACGGTCTCCGAGCGTGGCTTACGTAACGCTGGGAGAGAATTGGAGATGCTTGGTTACTCCCCGGACTTCACCGATGCCTTGCTGGATTACTTGGAGGGGAAGGTCCAGGAGGGGCCCATGCTCAAATCTGGCCCTGACTTCCATGAGGATCTGGAGAATGCCGTCGGCGACGATCTCTCCCTCTTGGTCGATTTCTATGGGCCGGTGGTCGATGAGATAAGGGAGTACAAGATCTCCAGAGGCCAGGTTCCAGTCTGCTATCTAAATGGACTTCTGAAGTTCCTCTCCCTCGTCGATTCAAGCGAGGGTGAGAGCTACGTTGCGATTTATCGGAGGTCCAGCTCGGGCATGAGGATGATCGAGTATCGCTGCCTGGACCCAAGCCTAGCAGTGAAGCCCGTCATAGAGAGCGCCAGCTCCGCCCTGATAATGTCTGGAACCCTCTCCCCCCTCGGCCACTTCGCCGAGATCTTGGGGCTTGGAGATGCCGTATGCCGAACCTACCCGGCGATAGCTAAGCCGGAGAATATACGTGCATATGTGGATACATCGGTCTCGACGAGATTCCAGGAGAGGAACGAGGAGATGCTGAGAACCTACGGTGAGCGGATATCCAGGCTCGCCAAGGAGGTGCCCAACGGGATACTGATATTCTTTCCTCAGAGAGCGTTGATGAAGCAGGCCCTGAAGGTCTGGCTTAGAAGCGGATTCATAAAGAAGCGTGGGGGCTCACTGTTTCTTGGGGAGAAGAGGGTCTTCGAGGAAGGCCGATCGGCCAGGGAGAACGCGGAGGTCGTGAGCGAGTACAAGAGAGCCGCAAAGACGGTGGAGGGAGCCGTCCTGATGGCCGTGTTCCGTGGGAGAAACTCGGAGGGCATAAACTTCCCGCATGAGGAGGCTAGAGGGATATTCAACATAGGCCTGCCATACGCGGATTATAAAGACCCGGTCGTTAAGGCGCAGATCGATTATCTGAATAAGAAGAAGCCCCGGCTTGGGAACTTATGGTACGTCATGGATGCGTTCAGAGCGGCGAATCAGGCGCTTGGGAGGGGGATACGCCATAGGAATGACTGGTGCCATTTCTATCTGATGGATCGGAGATACGCGACTCATTGGAGATTCATCTCAAGATGGGCTGTTGAGAACGGGATTGAGGAGATCCGCATGAACCGGGACTCCTAGAGCGATGAATCATTGGGTTCTAGGCGTTCTCCTCGAGATGAGAATTGTCATACAGATGATCGAGAACGCTGCCAACGTCATGCTGTATGAGGCCGCTGTTGGGGACCCGAAGAGCTGCCAGAGCGTGCCTACTGTTATGTTGGCGATGAGGAAGCAGGTGCCGATGACGAGGTAATAGAGCCCATAGGCCGTTCCCCTCAATGTTCTCTCAGCATATTTGGGGATTAACGCCCTTCCAACGGTATTTACGATTCCGTCGTAAACTCCGAATATGACGGCGATGAGGAAGGCGGCATAGTAACCCGCTGGAAAGAGGAATAGCAGGAGGGAGGAAGCCAAGAAGGACCCATATCCGATGATCAGGACCTTCTCCTTCCCTATCCTATCGGAGAGGACGCCGGAGGGTATCGCAATGATGGTGTGGCTTAGATTGATCAGTGCATAGATTATCGGGATCAGCTGGTAATCGAAGCCTGCCTCACTCGCATTCAGTAGGACGAAGGAGTAGTTATACGCTCCGAGGGAGAAGATGCCGATGATCAGGAGCAGGACCAGGAAATCTCCTTTTAGAGCCTCGCGGATCCCCGCTAGGAGCCTGAATTCACGTCTGGCCCCGGCTGTCCGTTCCTTGACGAAGAGGATGAGCGTTATTAATGCAGCCGCCCCTGGAATCAGGGAGAGCCAGAAGACCCCCCTAACATCTAAGCCCGCCGCATATATCAGGAAGAACGCTGCCAGGGGTCCTAGGATCGCCCCCATCTGGTCCAGCGTCCTATGAAGCCCGAAGGCGGCTCCCCTCCTCTCCTCGGATACGGACTCACTGAGCAGGGCGTCACGCGGAGAGGTCCTGATCCCCTTCCCAAGCCTGTCGGCTACCCTGATCGTCATGGCCTCGAAGACGTTATTAGTCACGGCGAAGAGGGGCTTCACAAGATTCGAGATTCCATACCCGACCAATACGATGGCCTTCCTCCTCCTCATCTTATCCGAGAAGATGCCTGAGATGACCCTCATGCCGTAGCTGAGGAACTCGGCGACCCCCTCAATCAGCCCAAGGATCGCGCTTCCTGACCCTGGAAGATGGACGATGAAGACTGGGAGGAGGCTGAGGACCATCTCGGTCGAGGCGTCTGTAAAGAAGCTGACGAAGCCCAAGGCGAAGATGTTCTTAAAGGTGGTCTTGGAGGGATTCTCCTCGTTACCTTCATCAAGAATACTCATCGACGACTCCTATCTCTTCAGCCATTACGGTCTTATACATGAAGGACAGGTTAAAAACGGTTTCTTTCCATGCTCAGTTAACTTGCCGATTTGCGGCTTCCATCATCGAGGTGGTGGCTACCCATTCATCATCCTTCCCGTTATGGGCCGGCTGCGTTGATCCCGCCAAGATAGCCCCGACCCTTCAGAGGGAGCTCCTCCCCCATTTTTCCTGCACGGTTTTGCACCGCATTTTTTTCTTTTAAGGGATGATGAAACGGGAATTCATGGCCGATGTTTGTCATTCAATCAGGTTTCTACTTATGGTTAAAAGACAGAAAGGGACATAATGAGACTTTTCGGGACATTCTGGGACATCTGGGGACGCTTGATGATAAGGGAATGAGCACCGAACACAAAAACAAAAAAGGAAATAG
>LUCF01000029.1 GCA_001593845.1 Candidatus Bathyarchaeota archaeon B63
TAGACGAGAAGGTAGACGCTCTCATGAGGGACTTCCCAGGGTTCCACGGGGAATTCACGCTTATAGCTGCGGATGGCGCTGCTCAGGCGATTGTTGAGAGGGGAAAGATCCCGCACATAATCGTCACAGACCTAGACGGCGACTTCGAGGCGATACTCAACTCGGCGAGGAGAGGCTCGATCATCGCCGTTCACGCGCATGGGGACAACATGGAGAGGGTATCTCGGCACATGGGGGAGATCATCTCCGCCACGAGGCTCATCATCGGGACGACCCAGGTTGAGCCCGTGCCGCCCACCGTGAACTTCGGGGGGTTCACTGATGGGGACAGAGCCGTCTTCATGGCTTCAAGATACGAGGCTACCCCCATCGTCCTCGTAGGCATGGACTTCGGCAACGTCGTCGGAAGGAGATCCAAGCCATGGCTGAGAAGCGACGTGGACGCTTGGGGAGACAAACTGAAGAAGCTCAGGATAGCCTATGAACTGATATCGTGGGTCACGGGGAGGCTCGGCCTGGAGATCTATACGACCTCAGAGACCGCGCCGCCTGGAACGAGGAGGCTCCGCATAGAGGAGATTGAAGGGATCTTAAGGTGCCACGCTTAAAGAGGATTCTCTGGTGCATAACCGGGGCCGGCGGGCAACTACGCAGCGTACTCCGAGGCTTCCTAAGCCTGAAGGAATCCCGCCTAGACTTGGAGGTCGGGGTGGCCTTCTCAAGGGCCGGCGTGGAGGTTGCGAGGATCTACGGCGTACTCGACAAGGCCTCATCCGTCGCCACCGGCGGCAGATACGGCGGCGTCTACAGGGACTCCTCGAGCAGCGGGGTAGCTGAGGACGGCGTCCCAATCGGGGGGAGGGTTAGCCTGGGCCGTTATGACGTTGTCGTCGTAGCTCCGGCAACATCCAACACTCTGGCGAAGATAGCCCATGGAGTGGCTGACACCTTACCCACGATCGCGGCTAGCCAGGCGCTTAAGACGGGCATCCCGCTTCTTATCCTCCCGTCTGACTACGCTGAGGAGTCCGTTACGACCATGCCGTGCCGCATAATCGATGAGATGTGCAACCGCTGCCGGCTCTGCGTGGATGCATGCCCATACGATGCTATCCACGTCCTGCCCGGCGGGGATGTGAGGATCGATTATGGCCTGTGTAGGGGATGCGAGAGATGCGTGGCTGCCTGTCCAGTTGAGGCTATACGCTGCTGGGAGGAGTCCACGGTCAGCCCAAGCCCAATAGACCTTGAGAATCTAGCCAGACTGAAGGCGACGAGCGGCGTATACATCGCCAATAGCAGCGGAGAATTAATCGAGAAATTAAGGATTCTCCTCGGCATCTAAAGCTTGGGGTTCTTCACGCTCTCAACGTAGGCCCTCAGCAGCCTCTCCTTCGCTTCCCTCAGTCTCGGATGGTAGACCCAGCTCATGACCGTTCCGCTCGCCTCTCCTATTCGCATATGCCTAATGAGGCCGCTGAACTCTCCGCCGGCTATGCCATCGGCGACCACGGCGTAGCCCTGAGCAGCCTCCTTCGAGGCCTCAGCGCCCCGAAGCATTCCCAGGTTCCTCACAGGGCCGATTCTGGCCAGCCTCTCCTCGATCAGCTTTCTGAAGCCCTGGTTCCTCGAGTATCTCCCGGATAGGATGATCTCCTCTGGGTTCCGGATCGATGTCGTCATGCCCCTCACCGACCTCTCGATCCCCTCCAGCATCGCGTTTAGGGCAAGAACGTAGGGCTCCTCTCCCTGATCGTACCTCCTAAGCGCCTCATCCATGCTCTGAGCCCCACATATGTCGGCTACCCCGCCGTGGAAGACGTCGCTTCTAGCCCATTCTCTGCCCATCACCGCTATCTCGCCGTCCACAGACCCCATCGTGAGGAAACCTGCATACCCAAGTGTGCCGCCGAGCCCATCGATTATCCTGCCCTTCTCAACCGCTACGGCGGCGTTGTATCCGAACCCCAACTCGACGAGTATGAAGCTCGCCTCCTCAGGGTCGATGCTGCTCCTCTCAGACTGGTCGATGACCCCGAGGACGGCGGTGGCCATCTTATCCGCTGTTCCCATATCGAGCTTATTGACCTTCCTATGCTTGGGAACCGTGGGAAGCAGGATGCATGACGGTATGTAGCAGACTGGGAGGCCCCTACGATGAAGCTCCACAACGACCTCCGTGAGCGCCCTGTAGACATGTATCCCCAGCTCGCCGAGCTCGATCCCACGCCTCAGATCATCCTCCCTCGTCAGGAGGAGAACCTCAAGTGCGAAGCGGTAAGGGTCGATTATCTCATGGTTGAAGGTGACCGGAACCCCGTATCCCGAAGGCCCAGATATGATGTCGACGTGGCCCGCTGCCTCAACCGCCTCAACGAGCGCCTCAGGCCTCTCAGCGACAGTCACCGTGTCTATGCTCTCCTCCCATACTACCCGGCCTCCCTCAATAACGGCGATATCGAAGCTCCTCGTTCCCGGATCTATCCCTAAAGCCCTCATGCAACGGCCTCTCCCCTATTTTGATGCAAGCTCATCGATCACCCGGCTCAACGTCGCCCCCGTACTCACATGCGCATTGAAGGGATGCACGCTCTCGTAGCTCTCAGCCTCTATCATGATCTGGGTCTCGGGTGGGAAGCCCTCCCCGCTCAGCTTCGTAGCGAGCCTAGAGAGGATGTGGCGGACAACATCTTCTACGAACATGGGGTTCTTGAACGCCGCCTTTATGAGCTCGTACTCCTGCCGCCTCTTAAGCAGGCTTATGATCGGGGCTGAGAATGCCGTGGCAGTTGCCTCAACAAGCCATTCGGCGGGAACCGGGTTGTCCCCAGCCTTAGCCTCAACGGTCACCCTAGTCCGCTGCGTATGGCTGAGGCCGCCGTTCGGGTCCGCCTCCTCCAAGGATGAGTAGACCGCCTGTGCGCAGGGGCATACGGTTAGGCCCTCCATCGTTATGCCCGTTGTCCACTCGGCCTCCCGGCCTCTCCGCATCGAGACAGCTAATTTGACGTCGACAGCCTCCGGAATGCTCTCCTTAATGAGGTTCAGATGGGTCTCGAAGTAGCGGATGGTCCTCGCCTCTACTCCAGCCTTATTCGCGTAGGGGTTCTTCAGGAGAAGCATCCTGCACATGGCTTCTAAGAATTCATTAAGGCTCCCGAATCGTCTCCTTCCCTTTTCTATCGCCTCCTGGATCGCCTCCACGATCCTGGACATGTGCGCTCCCCTCTGGTTCCTGGGAAGGTCGATGAAAGCATCTAGCTCAACATCGTAGGAGAGGCTCCGCGTGGATGTCTGGGCCTCTATTCTCCTACGTATCCCCTTTACCCCTATCCTCTCTATCGCCAGCGACAAGCTGGGCCTCTCATTCTGAACGTCTCTGTCGAGGCTCCGCGTCAATTTTTGCTCGCCTAACCGTAGTAAAAGCGAGCTATGCTTTTTAAGGACTTCTATTCTCAATGAGACCTCAGAAGGTGAATCGATGAGGATGAAGGTAGGCGTTGAGGGCTTCACTTTCGACTCCGCTCACTATACGAAAGGCTCATCGGAGAAGTGCATGAACCTCCACGGCCACACATTCCGCCTAGACGTGGAGGTCGAGGGGAATGTAGATCCTCAGACGGGCATGGTTATCGACTTCGGGCTGGTGAAGAGCGTGACGATGGAGGTGCTGGAGGACTACGACCATAAGGTGATAATCCCCAAGAGGGAAAGCGAGGGGCTTGTCCTCTCCGGGCCCTTCCTCGGACGCGTCAAGACGATCGATTACCCAGAGGCGACTACGGAGTATCTGGCCCTAGACATAGCTAGGAAGCTTCACGAGAGACTCGATGCGAAGGTCAGGGTCAAGCTGTACGAGGGGAACAGAAGCTACGTGATCGTGGAGTACCCGGACGGAAAGGACGGATCATGAGAGTTGAGGGCTCTGAATGAGAAGCCCCTGTTTCTAGGCTGAGCTACGAAGAGCTCGGCTTCGATCCCTATCCTGTCGGCTGACCTACGCATGTGCTCAAGCAGCCTCCTAGCCATCCTGGAGCCCTCAACCAAGCCGTAGGCGGTGGGCCCCCAGCTGCTCTGGCCAACACCGTAAGCCCCACCCTCAAGCATAGCCTCAACCAGCCGCTCAGTCTCCCAGCAGCAGAATTCTCCTCCTTGGTACTTCGAGAAGTACCTCCCGACGAGGCGTTGAACCTTAGTGAGGGCGGCTCCGAAGCCCTCAGCATCACCGCGGGCCAAGGCCGGAAGCATCTCCAGCAAGACGGCCTCGTGGAGGGCATGTTCGAGGCTAGGGTTCATCTCGGGAGCCCTTAGGAAGGGCCTCTCCTGCCTTTCGTCTAGGCCCCGTATCCCCCTCGGAACGGCGACGATGAATTTCCAGCTCCTCGGCATCGGCCTCCTCAGCATCACAGCGGGGAGATCATTGGGGCTTTTGGGCTCGCTGATGCCTTTCTCGGTTATGGTCCGGCCGCTGTCGATTATGAAGCCCCCATGCATGAAGGCGGCTATGCCTACTCCTGAGATCCATCCCCTCTTCAGCATGAATGCGAGCCGCTTAACGCCGTATCTCAGGCCGTAGACCCGTGAGAGCCCATAGGCTATGCAGAGCCTAAGCTGCGTCGTGGACCCCAAGCCCACATGCCGGGGTATGGCCTTTAAGACAGTCACCTCGGCCCCTGGAAGATTCAGCTGCTCAAAGACCTCTTTAACGTCCGGTTCAACAGCGACCCCAGTCAAGTTTCTCACGTTTAGCCTCTCAGCTCTGCTCACCCGTACAGTCACTTCAGGCCTGTCTATCGCGAGCCCCATGCCACCGTACGCTATGCCGCCTGAGGAGACGGTGTAGAAGCCCATGTGGATCCTCGCTGAGCTGCTCACCTCGACTTTCATCCCCATCACCCCGATGGGTCTATCGGCCTAGCCCGTTCAAAGAGGCTCTCATCCTCGACGTAACTTTTACCGGTCCTCAGCGCCTCCTCCGCTTTGCCGAGCTCAACGCCCAAATAGAACGCATGAGGCAGTATGGAGACGAGTCCTCTCCTCAGGATCTCATCGTATATCGAGATGGCCCTTCTGCCTCTTATCAGGAGCTTTCCCCTCACGCCCTTATAGAGGGCCTCGATCATCCCATCCTCGTGGTTAACCCTCACGGTGAAGAAGCCGAGCGGATCAGGCGGATGCCCACCGCCTTTCCCCTCAGCCTCGATTGCCTCTGCACCCTCAATGTCTAGATTCACATCTATCATCCTCTTGTCCTTCAGGATCAGCAGGTCTAACCCCAGATCCTTCGGCGGGGTCTTTTTCCTCCAAGCGATCGCCGCCATCTGCGCGGATATCTTAGCCTCAGATGTGGACCCTATGGCCTTTACGCTCTTGTCCATGACCAGGAGGAGGCTGACCCCCATCTCAGCCGCAAGCATAGTTAGGAGGGCATTAACCCCTACAGAGTCAGCGTCTATCATCTCCGCGACGTTGCATAGCCCCATCAATAATGGAACGTCAGGCATTCTCTGCTTGAGCATGTGATAGGCCCTGAGGGACTCGAATGTCCCCGTTGGGCCGGCCGGATTTAGCGGCTCAAGCACCGGATCAGCGATGAGATACTCAATATTATGCCTCTGCGCGAGCTTCATGTTCCTCTCGAGGAGCCTTAGCTTATCCTCAGCGGTCCGGGCGAATAGGCCCCTCCTAGAATCGTATGGTATAACGACGGCTGGTGTCCGCCTGACTTTATCCGCGACCCTCCGTATGTTCCCGGCTTCGAGGCTCATCACCATGTCAACGCCTGCCTCTACGCCTGCGATGATCTCGCCTGGAATAACGGAGTCCAGCATCAGGGGGGAGTCATACTCATCCTTAAGAAGCCTAACGTATCTTCTCACCTTATCCGGATGGGCGGCGCCAGCTTGGAACCCCAACCCGATTATGTCCGCGCCCTCCTCTATCCTCCTCCCCGCGGCTTTTATCAGATCCTCCTCACTCAGAAGGTGGGCTTCAGGGACCTCTGATATCACCCTTATGGGAGGAGGATCCGCTGGGACATCTATCCCGCCTATGCATATGTGGACCTTAGAGAAGGCAAGCCTCTCAGCCTCGCTGAGGATCTCCTTCGCGTTGCGGCGTAGCTCCTCGATGAGGAGGATGTCAGCTGGGATGTCTGGGGATAATTTTTCCGGGTTGAGTCTCCGGAGAAGCAGCGGTATATCCACGGCGTGCTTTGGGCCTTTAACGACCCTCACTCCTATGGCTTCCTCAACTGGCTTCATGGATCCCTGGATTGCCCCTGAGACCATTATGAGGTCATAATCTTCGAGGCGGATCTTCTTGAGGTATGAAGCGATAGACTTTGGGGTTGCGAGGGCGGCTACGTCTATGGGCATCCTTAGAACCCTGACATCATATTGGGGGGGAGAAGCATCCGCCGCGGCGTGGACAGCCGGCTCAGCGAGCCTCCCGGTCAATAACAGAATCCTCAAGGGGCATCCTCTCGCTAATATCGATTCGCACTTAGGAATATAAGACATCCTCAGTGAAGAAGAAGGATTTGGGTGGGGATTCCCAGTCTTCCATGCCCTACTTGGAGACTATCTTGACGTCCTCCACGAGTATGGGCGGGGTGTAGACCCTCATCATCGTGGCCCTCCTCTCCCTGCCGATCCTGACTATGCGTCTCAGGGACTCGAAGGCGTTGCCGGAGATCATCGTCTCCTTAAGCGGAAACCTTATCTCCCCATCCTCGATGTAGCTGGCCTGCTTCGCCACGCCTGAGAACTCCCCGCTCTCAGCAGTGACTCTCCCGCTGAACCTGTTTATGATTATCCCCTTCTCAACCTCTGAGACCAGATCGTCTAGGCTCTTCGTTCCAGGCTCGACGAGGAGATTCGAGATCGAGATTGAGGGAAGCCCGGAGTAGCCGCCCCTAAAGGCATTCCCGGTGGACTCGACCTTCGCCTTATTCGCCGTGTAAGAGTCATAAAGGAAGCCCTTCAGAACCCCACCGTCGATCAGCTTGGTCCTCTGGGACGGGACGCCCTCACCATCGAATGGGGAGGAGCCTAAACCATAAGGGAGCAAGCCGTCATCAGTAACCGTCAACTTACGATCCGAGACCGCCTCGCCTATCTTCCCAGCCCATAGGCTTCGGCCCCTCTGCACGTTATCGGCATTCACGCTGCTTATGACGGGTCCGAAGAGAACCTCAGCTGCGACATCTGGGCTTAGGATTACGTCCCCCTGGAACGGCTTCACCCTCCGGGCTCCGAGGGACATCAATGCCTTCCTCGCTGAGAGCTCCCCAACCTTCGCGGTTGAGAAGCCCCTCAGCGTCCTTGAGGCTTGGTACTCATAAGCGAAGCTCGATGACTCTCCCGCCTCCTTGGCTATGCAGACCAAGTAGAAGATGATCCCCGTCGCCTTCCCCCCGAGGCTTATCCCATGAGAGTTCGATATGGCCACCTCATTCACAGCCACGGAGAGCTTACCATCATCGATCGAGACTCGGGGGTCAACCTCCCTAACGGCGTCATAGCCGGAGATGGCCATGCTGAGCACCTCGGCAGGAGAGAGGCTGGCCAGGTCCTCGTCATAGAGCCCCATCGGGGCTGGGGGAACCTCCCTCGGGAGTGGAAGGGAGACCCAGTCCGGATTCTCAGGTGAGACCCTAGCGAGCTTACATGCGTCTCTGCAGACCTTGTGCACGGTCTGCTCATCAATCGATGAGGCGAAGGCGAACCCCAACCTCCTGCCCATGATTACCCTTACGCCTATTCCACGCTGGGTCTTCGTCCTCTCATTCTGTATCTCTCCCCTCTCCAGGACTATCTCGACTACCCGTTGTCTCTGAACGAAGCCCTCAGCCTCGTCTGCCCCTAGACCCAGGCATTCCTTGACGGCGAGCTCCGCAGCATCGATTAGGCCTGTCATTCTATACGCCTCCAATCAGGACCTCGGTTCTTAGGCTTGGACCCCCAATCCCAACGTAGTTTGGCTGTTCCTTGCCGCAGACCCCCCAGCGGAGATCGAAGTCCTTACCTACGCCCTTCACCCGGCTTAGGACCTCGAAGGCGTTCCCGCTTATCGCCGCGCCTCGATAGGATTCTTTCAGCTCACCCTTCTCTATCTTCACTGCCTCCTGTACCATGAACATGAACTCCCCGTTGAAGTCAGCCTGTCCGCCACCCCCGCCCCTGAGGAGGTAACCATCCCTGACATCCTCGACCAGCTCCTCAAGCGTGAGATCTCCAGGCTCGATGTACGTGTTTCTCATCCGGATTATAGGGTCA
>LUCF01000030.1 GCA_001593845.1 Candidatus Bathyarchaeota archaeon B63
ATCCGTAACATCTAAGCCCCGCTTCTTCCTCGCCGCTATCTTGTATCCAAGCTCGTTTCGCCTTCTTCTGTACTCGTTCATCTCTGTCTGAAGCAACCTCCAAGCCTTATCCGCCTCTATGAACTCATCCAGTAGAACGAGGATTTCGGGGTCTCCCCTCCTCTTAAGGTTCTCCCTTACGTATTCCGGATTCTTTCTGATCAGGTTCACGTCGATCATTACCAGAGGCCCCTGGCATCCAAGATAATCTCGACTGTTCAATATAAATTTACAATCGGCCCGGCTGCTTCTTCGCTAAACCTTTTAATAGTTGTGCCTTGTCAATTATTTGAGTCTGCTGTGAGGAAGGCGAAGTGTCGAGGAGAGGGCGTGTAAGAGACAAGTGGCGCAGCAAGAGATGGTACACGGTGTTGGCGCCGGAGTATTTCGGAAGTGTCGAGATAGGCTCGATCGTCGCTGATGATCCTCAGAAGCTCATCGGCCGGACCGTTGAGTCCACGCTTTATGATGTGACGGAGGATTTCGCTCATCAATACTTGAAGATGTACTTTCAGATAATCGATGTGGAGGGTAGAAGAGCCCTAACTATGTTTAAGGGGCATGAATACTCAAGGGACTACTTGCGAAGCCTGGTTAGGCGGAGAACGACGAGGATAGACTGCATAACGGACGTAACGACGAGGGACGGCTACAAACTTCGGGTCTCAGCGGTGGCATTCACTCTTGTCAGGATAAAGACCTCCCAGGAGAGGGAGATACGGGCGATAATGAAGAGGATAATCGAGGAGAAGGCCTCATCCCTGACCTTCGATCAGTTCGTTCAGGAGGCTGTGCTTGGAAAGATAGCGTCGGACATCTATAATGAGGCGAAGAAGATTGTTCCCCTACGCCATGTCGGTGTCAGAAAATCCATGATGCTCTCTAGGCCGCCGGTTGAGGCTGGGAAGGAAGCCCCGGTGGCTGCTGAAGAGGCAGGTCAAACTGTTAAGGTATGATAAGATTGAGATGAGATGGTTCCCCAAGAATCTCCCCATGATTCTCAATCTTTAAGGAGGAGGGTCGCCAGAGAAGCCGCGTTTCTCATCTATACATCTCAAGAGAAGGAGTACAAGCAGGCGAAGATCAGGGCCGCTGAGATCTTAGGCGCCAGAGCCCTGCCTTCGAATAGGGAAGTCGCTGAGGAGCTGGACGCCATCGCCGAGGAGCTTGAGGGTCAGTCAAGGCTTAAGCGCCTCCTGAAGATGCGGAGGGAAGCGTTAGATATCATGGAGTGCTTGGCGGCCTACAGCCCCAGGCTTATCGGGAGCGTCTGGAGGGGAACTGTTCACAGGAACAGCGACATCGACATCGTAGTGTACTCCTCGAACCCGGAGGAGGTTATGGAGGAGTTGCGGAAAAAGGGCTTTCGGGTATCCCAGGTCGAGGAGGCCATCGTGACGAAGAGGGGGAGGAAGGAATCCTCACTCCACATCTCCGTGTCTCTCCCCTCAAGCGACGAGGCTGAGGTAATCATAAGGGAACCTGACGAGGAAGCCTGCATGGAGAGGTGCGAGATATACGGCGACGTTGTTAGGGGACTAGATATAGATCAGCTTAGGGCAATCCTGAAGAATGATCCTTACAGGAGATTCATTCCCAATCGTGTTCACCGTGATGTTCATCCCGTGGGCGCTCCCAGATAGTCTTTAATGTCCCGCCGGCTTATACAAATCAGCCTGCTAGTTGAGTGGAAATGGTAGTAGTCCCAGAACTGAATGTCGTAAAGAAGGATTGGAGAAGGGTCGATGTAAAGGTCGCGCTCTGCTATCCTAATGTTTATAGGGCTGGCATGACGGGCTTAACGGTCAAGCTGCTCTACGCGCTTCTTAATGCACGTCGAGACGTGCTCTGCGAGAGGTTCTTCATCCCGACGCTGAGGGAGGGCTGGAGAAGCCTAGAGTCCAACCAGCCTCTGAGCAGGTTCGATGTAGCGGCTTTCACCCTCCAGTATGAGGAGGACTACCCGAACGTCATCAGGATGATGCTTAAGTCGGGAGTCCCGCCTAGGAGGGAAGACCGAGGTGAAGATGACCCCCTAGTGATCGCTGGGGGGCCATGCGCAACGGGGAACCCGGAGCCCCTCGCCGACTATGTCGATCTCTTCGTGATAGGCGAGGCTGAGCCGGTCATAGGCCGGATTATCGATTGGGTCAGATCCTCAGGGAAGCCGAGGAGGGGGATTGAGGAGCTCGCTGATTTAAGGGGGGTCTACGTACCAGGCGTCTCAGACTCAGCCGAGAGGGTCTGGGTCAGAAGCCTCGATGAAGCCCCGCATCCCCTGGCGCAGCAGATACCCCTCGTCGATGATGGAAGCCCATACATGCCCGTTTTCGGGAGGGCCTTCACGGTTGAGGCTGTTCGGGGATGCGGTAGGTCATGCCGCTTCTGCCTGATCGGGCATATCTGGCGTCCGAAGAGGGAGCGGAGCTTAGAGAAGATGCTCTCGATAATCGATGAGGGCTTGAAGTATACGCCTGTAAGGAAAGTCTCGGTCATCGGCGCAAGCCTATTCGATTATAGGCACCTCGAAGAGCTCTGCGAGTTCATAGTATCCAGGGGCTTAGAGATCTCAGTCTCCTCTCTCAGCCCAGAGATAATAACGGAGAGGCTGGCGGATTCCCTCGTGAAGGGCGGGCAGAGAACGGTGACCGTTGCTCCTGATGCTGCTACCCCGAGGATGAGGAGCGCGATAGGGAAGATGATCGAAGAGGAGGCCCTGAAGGATGCCGCTAGGACCCTCCTGAGCAGGGGGATAAAGCAGCTGAAGATTTACTTCATGATCGGCTTGCCTGGGGAGACCCCGGAAGACGTCGTCGAGATCGCTGATCTCTCGAAGAGGGTGGCAGACTTGGGTTATGGATACCGATCGGTCCACCTAAGCATAAATCCCCTGATCCCGAAGCCCCACACGCCGTTCCAGCGGATGAAGATCCCCGCAGTCTCGTATCTAAGGGATTCTATGAGGCTCATCAAGAAGAGGCTGAGGGGCGACAGGAGGTTCGTCATAGACACACTTGATCCCCGTCACGCCCAGATTCAGACGCTTCTCAGCCTGGGAGACCGTGAGGTCGGCAGGGCGATCGAGTTCGTCGCCCGCCACTGTGGAGGCTTAGGATGCTGGCGGCGTGCACTCAAGGAGTGCGGGATCCGCCTGGAGAAGTACATAGGCGGGATGGATCCTGAGGCGCCTCTGCCTTGGGATAAGATAAGAATCCATCCATGAATCGAATGGTCAAGGACACATATATTGTAGAGAGGTATAAGAGGCGAGATCAGAGATTCAGGATGAAAAGTAGGCAGTCGACCAGTTCCTTGTACCTGTTTCTTATAGTCACCTCTGTGACCTTCGCGATCTCGGCTATCTCCCTCTGCGTCCTCCTCTCCCCCACGAGTACCGAGGCTATATAGCTGGCGGCGGCAGCGATCCCCGTTGGGCCCCTACCTGAGGTTAGCTTCAGCTTCTTGGCGGTCAGGAGTATAGTATTGGCGATCTCCTCGACCTTCCCCTGCATGGTCAGCTGATTCGAGAATTTTGAGACGTACTGGCTCGCCTTCACTGGGGGGATGAAGTATCCGAGCTCCTTAACCAAGAATCTGTAGCTCCGGCCCACCTCCCTCTTGTTGATGTTCGAGGCCCTAGCGATCTCGTCCAAGGTGCGGGCGAGGCCGCACTGCCTACAGGCGATGTAGACGGACGCCGCGCTTATGCTCTGTATGGACCTCCCACGGATGAGATGCTCCTTAACCGCCTTCCTATAGATCACGGAAGCCGTCTCCAGGATGTTCCTCGGCAGGGAGAGGTTATTAGCGATCTTTGTGATCTCGGAGAGGGCGAAGGCCAAGTTGCGTTCCATAGCGTCGGAGACCCTGATGCGTCTCTGCCACTTCCTGAGGCGGTATATCTGGGCCCTCTTTCCGCTGGAGAACTTCTTTCCATACACATCCTGGTCATGCCAATCTATCATCGTTGAGAGTCCCTTGTCGTGGATCGTGTATGTCACGGGCGCTCCTGTTCGAGCTCTCTTCTCCTTCTGTTCGTTATCGAATGCCCTCCATTCAGGCCCGCGATCCGCAATTCTCATATCTATGACGTAGCCGCATTCCATACAGACTATCTCTGCAGAGTCATAGTCCCTCATCAGCCTTGTGCTTCCGCATTCGGGGCATTGCCTCACATCGAGGATGCTCGGCAGCAGATAGGTCTCATCCTTCTCCTTCATCTTCTCATTCGACCTCGCCTTCTCCTCTTTGATGGTAATGTGTACAGCATCCTACCGACGAGCTTGGAGGGCTCTCTGTCCTCGATGTTAACCTCGATGTAGGGGGACCTGATGGGTCCGAAGACATCGTGGACCTTGCCGACCGGCTTCCTGCTTTCGTCATATAAAGTCTCGCCGATTTTAGGAGGCTTGGCCGTCTTGATCACCGCTTTTCGGCTGGGACTTATGTGCAGAATGCTTCCTATCCTTCTCAAAACGGCAAGTTACCTCCAGAAAATCATAGACGTATGAATGAATTAAACATAATATTTAAGTTTTTCTTGTCTTAAATACGGACTCCGGGTCTCAGAGCCTAGCCGCGACTTCCTTCAGAATCTCGCCTTTAGGCTTAACCTTCTTGACGAAGATCAGTCCCCTCTTCTCCCAGGGAAGCCGGGGATAAGCAGCATCAGGAATCACTCTGTAGGGCATCCCGAGGCTCCTCAGAGTCTTCTCTATCATTTCCAGGGTAGGACGGGGCTTTGCAAGCCTTTTTGGCACCTTTCTCCCCTCAGACCTTGTCCTCGTAGAATCGAAATAAACGGGCCATAACGCCACCTCATCTCTTCTCCGCATCTCTATGACCATCCGTAAACTGAGAGTTGTTCCACTATTCCTTAGAGATCAGAACGGCGTTTAGGATCCCTGACTGCCCAGGCCTAGAGGTGACGCGGACGATTCCGAGGGGCGTCTCTAAGACCGTGCCCTTAGTTATGACGTTTCTCCTATCATAATCCACATTGGCGGGGTTCCTGATCACCCTGGTTATCTCCACCTTCCTCGTCTCGCCTGTCTCGGGGTCTGAAACGTTGACCCACCTCGTGCTTATCAGGCGGACCTTGAAGTTCCCGCCTCTCCTCCTGTCGAGCTTCGCCTTATGCTCGCCCACAACCGTCTCAGTTGGGAACGATCCCCTCTCGAATCTCCTCCTCTTCCTGTATGGCCGCCTCTTCCCCCCGGTGGGTTTTCTCTTATGAATGTCGCTATGCCAAGGTGACATCTCCGCGTCTTCTCCTCGAACTTGAGGGGGCTTTGATTAATATAAATTTAGCGGATGAGCCTCACTTACCCTTTCTCTGGCCCCTTTTTATTGGTCTTCTCTCCCCTTTCGCTGGCGAGGGTATTGAGTATCCGTATTAGCTGCCGCCTCATCGTCACTGGGTTATGGCTCAGCCCGAAGTAATCGGCGAAGAACTCCGTCGCCCTGAGCACCTTGTTCCTCCCCTTCTGTTCCCTCTCGACCAGGCCGAACTCGAGTAGCTGCCTGATGTGCCTGTATGCGTGGGTGCCCCGGGTGGCGATAACCTGCTTCTGAGAGACGGGCTGCTTATAGGCGATGTAAGCCAATGTTCTGAGGGGGCCATCCGTGAGGAGGGGCCTAACCGCGAGTCTCCTAACCTTCGAGGCGTATTTCGTCTTTAATTGGAGGACGAATCGTTGATCCTTGAGCTCCAGCACCTCTAGGGAGGTATTACGTCTCCTATATTCCATCATAAGCGTTCTAGCGAGCTCCCCGGCCTTCCTCTGTGATCTCGACCCGATGATTCTGCTTAACGTCTTCAGGTCTAGGGGGCGGCCGGCGACGTAGAGGGCTGCCTCGATGAGGGCGATCTGCTCGTTTCTCCTCTCTTCCTCCCGCCTCTTCTTCTGCTCCTCATCTGAGCCCGCCATTCAGAAGCCCCTCGCCTGGAGTGATGAAGATCTCATCCGAGCCCTCCCTCTGCCAC
Organism: Candidatus Bathyarchaeota archaeon B63; assembly: GCA_001593845.1. Lineage (GTDB taxonomy): Archaea > Thermoproteota > Bathyarchaeia > Bathyarchaeales > DTEX01 > B63. Next base: position 6,026 of record LUCF01000030.1, read on the forward strand.
AATGAGACCTTATCCCGGTGGGCGAGAAAGAGCAGTACGATGAAGTTTCTTATCTGATCGAGCCTTTTCATCCCCTCAACGAGCTTCGAGAATGTCACTATCTCCCCGGCCTCTATTAGGGAACGGATCTTCCTCATAAGCATCCTCATCTGTTTCTCCATCTCCATCAGGTAGATGTTGACTTGTGAGACGGCCTCTCTGGGGAAGAGGGGAAGCTCAGCTCGGGTGGAGATCTTAACCTTAAAGATTCTCTCACTCTTCAGGGCGTCCTCTAGGGCCTCCAGCAGGTTCTGGATCGTCGTGGTCGTCAGCTCATACCTCAGGGGAAGGATCAGGGGCGGCGGAACATACTCAGAATCCGGCTTTTGGACGGGCTGCGGGGGCTCCTCGAGCTTGAGGAGAAGCTGAGATTTCATCAGGTAGACGGTTGCTGAGGAGTCGAGGGCGATCCCGGAGGCTCGGAAATCCACCACCGCCCTCTTCTCCATCTCCTCAAGGAATGATAGTAGGAGAAAGGACAGATTTATCTCCCAGGGGTTAATCCTCTCCAGCATCTGAGGATCGAAGAGGATATTCCAGGGGGGATGAAGATAGAACGGTCGGTTCTGCCTCTCCCTGGTCCTCATCGTGGGGATGCCCCCTTGAATGTTGTTGATACGACATAAGAGACCCCCTCCCTTCCGTAGACGCCGTATATCTTATCAGCCTTGCTCACCATCTCAGGCTTGAGGGTGACGACTATGAACTGGGACTTCCCCGCCTCCTCTGCGAGTAGCTCTCCGAGCCTCTCAACGTGGAAGGCGTCTAGATGCGCGTCTATCTCATCGAAGAGATAGAAGGAGGCGGGTGTAAACTCTTGGAGGGCGAAGAGGAAAGCGACGGCGGCGACTGATCTCTCCCCGCTGCTCGCCCCATTTACGAGGATCGGCGGTTTGCCGATGAACTGGACAACCATGTCAACCCCTCCGGAGAATGGATCGTCCGGATTCTCGAGTTTGAGCGCCGCGTTTCCCCCTCCTGTGAGCTTAGAGAAGTACCTGTCAAGCCTCTCGTTCACCTTGTTGAAGGCCTCCATGAATACATTGTACTTCTTCTGCTCTATCTCCTTGATGAACCTTATTATCGCCATCCTTTCCCTCTCCAGATCATTCATGCGTATGGATAATTCCTTGTACCTAGAGATCTGTTCCTCGTACTGCTTCGAGGCTAGCTGATTCACAGCCCCTATCCGGCTGAGTTCCGCCCTCATCATCTCAAGGTTCTCATCGAGCTTCTCGATGTTGATCGGCGTCTCCGACATCGGCTCAGCATATCCCAGGTTATTGAGCTGGTCCCTGTACTTACTCAGCTGCAGTTTCAGTGTCTGATGGTTCAGTCTGGCCTCGTCTAGTAGGGCATCGGTCTTCTCGTACTCTTCCTCAACGGCCTGAAGCTTGCCGTCTATCTCGTCTATCCGGGATGTCAGCTTCTCAGCGTCCTTCCTCGCACTCGAGAGGAGGCTTGATAGCTCCTCCTTCTCCCTCTCGAGCCTCTCGATCTCGGCGGTTATCTCCTCCCTGCCCTTTGCAGCCCTCTCGGCTTCCCTCTCTATCGAGGAGATCCGCTTAGTCGCCTCGCCTATCCGCGCATAGACATTCCGGAGCTCCCTTCTCAGCATCTCAAGCCTCGACTGTAGGGAGGATAGCTGAGCCTCAATCTTGCTTGCCTCCTGCCTCAATGCGACGAGCTCATCTCCTATCTGTCCCCGCTTGCCCTCCTTCTCCTGAAGCTCCGTGAGGTCGATCCTTCTTTTCATCTCTGATAAGTCCTGTCTCAGCGTCTTCTCCTTCTCTGAGAGTTCTCTTCGTCTGTTCTCGTACTGCTTGAGCATCCGCTCCTCTTTCTCGAGCATCTCCTGGAGGCTTAGGATGATATTCTCGGCACGGTTCAGATTCGCTTTCGCCTCGCGGATGCTCTTCTGCACACGTTCAATCTCACTTCCCAGCCTACCCATGGACCGCGATAGCTCAGCTATCTCCCTCTGGGACTCCGTTATCTCCTCCTCGAGCTCCTGGATGTGACCCTCCCTAGCCTCGAGAAGCTTCCTCAACGCCGCTACGGCCTTATCTAGGGCCCTCAGTGAGGACTCACTTGGAACGAATGAGGATAAGTCCAATGGTGCACGGTAGAAGCCGCTTTCTACCCCT
>LUCF01000031.1 GCA_001593845.1 Candidatus Bathyarchaeota archaeon B63
CGTTCGAGGGACTCCGGAACCGTCCCGTTCGTCACGAGGAAGGTGATCATGCCCCTCTTCTCAGCCTCAACGATCATGTCCGAGATCATCGGGTAGAGGGTCGGCTCCCCTGTGAGGCTCATAGTCATCATAGTCGGCTTCAAGGCCTCCTCGAACTTCCCCCTGTCGACCCTTGGGTTTCCCTTCCAGCCTGATAGGAGCAGCCTCCTCTGCTCTATAGCCTCATCGATTATCCGGGCAGGCTCATCGAACCCCCCAACCTCCATTGGGTGCTCCTTCCAGCTCAGGCCGGGCCTATCCCCTGAATGGAGCCTCCAGCAGTGGAGGCAGTGTAGGTTGCATCCCAGATAGGGGGTCATCATCATGCATCTGTGGCTCTCGACCGGCGGGTACCAGAGCTCCTTATAGCAGACACGGTTGTTTCTGAGGCTCTCCTTTGTCCATTGGCATATCTTCACGGCACTGTGGGAGTAGGCCCCGAGTATCCTGTATCCCTGTCGGCGGAGAACCTCCCTATACCCCGATGATGAAGCCATGACGCCTGCCTCCCAATCGATGGCTGGCTTGCAGATCTGCAATAAAGATGGGGAGCCGGGCGGATTTAAATGGTGCGCCGACGAAGGATGGGTGCTGATACAAGGCATGCTCCACCTAACTTCCTGGTTTATCAGCTTCTGTTCATCGATCTTCCCATCTATTGGGCTTAAGGATGAGCCCGCTCTCATTCCTTCCGTCCGGCAAAAAAATCTTTATAAAGCGGCGGCATATTAGGAGCCTAACTGGATCCTGTATATTTGTATACAAAAATTCGTATCCGACTGCGAGGCGGAGGGATAAACCGCCTAACCGCATCTCCATCCGCTGGCCGAGGATTCAACGGGCCGGAGACCATAATCCTTATTTAACCTCGTCACGGTTACTTATCAATCCCTCATCACCGGGTGTTTAGGGATTGGCTGAGGCGCAGATCGAATACCCGAGAGTGGTCAACATCCAAAGGATAGACCCGAAGTTCAAGCATGAGATAATAAGGATGCCCGGGGCTGAGGGGATCAACCTCTGCTTCCAGTGCGGAACCTGCACCGCTGACTGCGTCATCTCGAGGTTCTCCGGGTTCTATAAGCCCAGAAGGATCGCTAGGATGGTCCAGCTCGGCCTGAAGGATAGGCTTCTCTCGAATGATGACATATGGCTCTGCACGACATGCTTCACATGCGTTGACCACTGCCCCCAAGGCGTCGAGGTCTCAAGCATAGTCCGCGCCCTCCGCAACATGGCCGTTAGGGAGAATAGGGTAATGCCAAGCGTCATCAAGGCCTTCGCCTCGAACATCCTGAAGTCCGGGTACGTATACCTTATGCCGAGCTCGAGGCTGAAGAGGAGGGAGGCGGAGGGGCTTCCCCAACTCCCCAGATCGAGGGTTGAGGATCTGCTTGAGCTCTTCAAGGCTACGGGCTTCATGGATGTCCTCGAGTCGGCTGAGAGCATCGACAGAATCGAATTGAAGGCTGGTGATAGGCGTGGCTGATCTTGAGTACCTCTTCTTCCTCGGCTGCCTGATCCCCTATAGGCTTGTGAGCTACGAGGTCTCAGCTAGGAGGGTGCTTGAGAGGCTCGACGTGAGGCTCATCGAGATGCCTGAGTTCAACTGCTGCGGGTTCCCATTCGCCCCGGCGAATTATGAGTTGACCCTCTGCTTGGCCGCTCGGAACCTATGCCAGGCCGAGCAGAAGGAACTGAGTATCTTGACGCTCTGCAACGGATGCTTCGCAACCCTCAATGAGACGAATAAGCTGCTGGAGGAGGATGGGAAGCTAAGGGAGAGGATCAACGGCTACCTAAGCAGGATAGGGATGGAGTTCAAGGGCGGGACAACTGTCAAGCACCTCGTGCACATGCTAACCGAGGATGTCGGGCTGGAGAGGCTGAAGGAGCACGTTAGCATCCCCCTGACGGGGCTTCGCGTCGCCCAGCACACAGGATGCCACATAGTCCGCCCGGCAAAGGTAGTCGGTCACGGAGACAACCCTGAGGACCCAAAGATGCTTAAGGATCTCATAAGGGTGACGGGTGCGGAGTGCGTGGACTACATGGATGAGGCTGAGTGTTGCGGGGGACCAATAATCGGTGTGAATGAGGATGTGCCGTTCGACCTGACGAGGGAGAAGCTGGAACGCGTTAAGGCAGCGGGCGCCCAGGCCTTGATCACGGTCTGCCCCTCATGCCACATGATGTACGATTTCAATCAGCCGAGGATAGAGAGGGCATTCAACCAGAAGCTCGGCATACCGGTCCTCCACTACACGCAGCTACTCGGGCTGGCGATGGGCATACCGGCGGAGGAGCTGAAGCTCAACCAGCTGAGGGTCAAACCCACGGATCTCCTTAGCCAGCTAAAGAGATAGTCCAGGCTCACAGCCAGCCACCGAGACCCTATTCAGATAAGAGCCTTGCAGGCCAGTGGCTCCTTTCATTATCTTTACATGTTCAGCGGATGATAACTTATTTATCTGATAATCTGCATATTCTCCGCATGTGATCTATATGTCTGAGGAGACGGTCATAGGCAGAAGATACACACTGGTGATACCTAAGTCCATACGGGACGAATTAAAGCTTAATCAGGGGCAGAGGGTCTTAATCCGTCTTGAGGATAGGAGGATAATCATCGAGCCCCTGCCGCTTGACCCCTACAAGGTGCTGGAGGAGGTCGTTGGGGAGCCCTACGAGGAGGGCAAAGAGGAAGCCAAGGCTGAAGGGTGGCTCAAGAGCCATGCCGGTCGCTGATACGGAGTTTCTCTTCGCCCTGAACCCCAGAGACCGGAAACACCAGCATGCGATGAGGCTACTCAGGGAGCTCAGCGGCCTCATGGTGCCCGACACTGCGATACTCGAGTTTCAGGTGGTTCTCAAGGCCCGCGGCAGAAGACCCTCTCAGGTCAGAGCGGCGCTTTTGGCCCTGCATGAGGTGCTGATGCGAAGCGACGTGAGGGAGGTGAAGACCATAAGCACGGGCCTTCTGGCTTCCCAGAGCGAATTAGAGGAGAGGTATGGACTGAGCTACTTCGACAGCCTCATAGCTGCATCCGCGTTGACGCTGGATCGCCAGGTAGTCTCGGATGATGAGGCCTTAGACGAGGTTCCCGGCCTCCGTAGAATACCCATCTCCGCACCCGAGAAGGCGAACTGAGACTATTTGATTTAGGAGACCTCTTTCTTCATCCTCCAGCCCTTCCAGTGACGGAAGCCTTTTTAGGTCAGCCCCAGATCGTCTCTTGAGGGGTGAATGTTTTGGTTAGGGAGTTCCTTGAGATCGAGGACCTTGAGACCTTCATGAGGGTCGCCGAGCATAGCCCCCTAGTGATCAGGAGGGACCCATACCTCTTCGCCCAATACTTCGCGATGATGTTCTTCATAGACCTAGCCGGCATGGAGAGTAAGGATCTTAGGAGGATCTTCGGGATGCTGAGGGGAAAGACCATAGTTGTCAAGGGGATTGTGGAAGCCTCGACGATAGGCGAGTTCATCGAGAAGATGGAGGAAGCCCGGGTCAAGCCGGACTCAAGGGGCTATGGAAGGGCTTAAAGCCTAAAAAATAGGCGATCAAAGGAGACTCTTCACTCGGGCGGAATGGGCCCTACCTAACAGCCATAATCAAACATTATAGGGGGCCTCTGGAAACCTAAGTCTTTTATCTATGATCTGAGAAATCCTACGGCGTGAAAGAGATGATCTGTCCAAATTGTAAATCCGAAGTAGCTGAGGATGCCAGGTTCTGTCCGAGATGCGGCTCGCCTCTCCTAGAGAAGGAGATGTTCCTCATGTCCACCACACCCACAATCCCCGGATACAGGATAAGCCGCGTCCTAGGTGTCATCACGGCGATAACGCCTAGGACCAGAGGGGTGCTGGGCAAGTTCATAGCGAGCTGGCAGACCATGCTGGGCGGGGAGGTCACAGCCTTCACGAAGGAGCTCGAGAAGGCGAGGAAGGAGGCTATGGAGAGGCTGAAGGAGAGGGCGCGGTCACTCGGCGCAAACGCTATCGTCGGGGTGGACTTCGAGACGTCCGACTTGGGAATTGGAGCCGGAGTGGTCGTCGTATCCGCGACTGGAACAGCCGTGCTTGTGGAGCCTGAAGGAGCCCTGTAGAGCTCACGGCCATCATAAATCCGCTTCGAAGGGCCGTTATCCGCATTATTTCGAGAGGTCCAAAGTAACATTACTTATGTGTTTGACTAACGGAAAGTATTGGTATCCCTAAAGGGAGCACGAGGATGATAAGTCATTTACGTCGCTCTTGATGGAAGACTCAATGTGCTCAGCGCCTTCGTCGATGCGAATACTGCCAAGCCAGCTCACTCATCCACCATCCACAGAAGAAGTATAAACTCTTAACAAGTCAAAGGCAACCTTGTGTCGTTTCAGGATGTCAACCGCGGCCTCTAAGCTTTCCATCGGGACCATGAAGCATCCATCGCCGAGTTTTCTGCCCCCACCTCCCCCAACAACCCCTCCAAGAGATCCATCTTTCCCCTTTCTTCCAAACAATCGGTAGATGACCCTCATCTTCTCTTTCTGGGAGAGTCCCTTTAGGCTGTAGCTCACTATGACCATTGGTTCAAGATTCTGGGCGAAGGCCGGCGCCGTAAATGGGTGGCGTAGATAAAGAAGCACACCATGCTGAAGCACATTCCGCAGAAAAGTGGGCTCTGTCTCTTCATTCAGCTCCCTGATGCTCCTTGTTAAGACCTGGGTAAACAGGCCCAGCTTTCCTACATTTTCATAAAGTTTTGGGCGGTTCTTCCACATGACCTTGTCGTCCTCAAAGACCACCAGGAGGTCATAGTCTGAGTATTCATCGTAGTCGCCTTTTGCTCTGCTACCGAAGAGGATGACGGCTAACACGCCTTCTACACTGGTTATTGCCTGTACAAGCCTACCTAAATTTGATTCCTGTCCTCTTCTCAATTGCATCTAAAATCCTCTCCATAGCATCAATCGCATCCCTGGCTCTATCACCGTCAAGTCCGTCATAACCCAAATCACCATACGCGCCCCAAACAGCGTCAATGTCGCCACTAACTTCTGGAAAATTCTGCTTAACCCACTTGACCCGCCTTGCGTGGGCGATTCTGGGGCTGGAATGAAAATGCTTTCCAGATAGGGCTGCCGCTGCTGCTTCAATAGCCTGCTCAACAGCCTTCAGCGCCAAGTCCCCAACCACCGTGAATCTTCTCTTCACAAACTCGTCTAAAGCCGCTGCCCTCTTCTCCCTAGCAATTCTGGAATGATGATTCGCGTCTCCCATATCTTATGATAAGAATAATTCATATAATAAGTTTATTGGCGCCCAGCAGATGGGCACTTTAACCCAAACTCTCAACATGATCGAAGCGTAATGCCGAAGCTTGTGCCTTCATGGGAAGATTTATGGATCTCTCAGTGATCGGGTGATACTACTAGACAACTACGATGAGTTTCGGATCCTAAAGCGCTCGGGGGAAGATGAGTGATGATTGGGGATATAACCGATGAATTGGGAGAAAGGATAAGAGCGGCGGGATGATTAAACATAAATAAATAGCTTGGTCCTACTACTTCTAGGAGATGGTCCGTTGTCCACCGTTGAGGAACGTCGGATGCGCTGCCCGAATTGTGGAAGGACGATACCCGCTATGAGGTACTGCATATACTGCGGGGTCAGGCTTCCGGAGGGGGCTCCCCCAGCAGGCGGGCCTGGGCTTCCATCCCCTCCTCCAAGCCAGGCTCCACCCCAGCCTATCATCACCCCCCCAGCAGTGAGGGGGCCGAGGAGGCCCTTCTTCCCGGGGGCCAAGAGCGAGATTGAGCAGTTGATGGCCGGGATCACGGTTTTATATGAGAGGAAGATCTCCCTGCTCGACCTCTTCCGTTCGGGGGAGGTCTCAGAGAGGGTCTTTCTTAAGCTCTATAGGGAGTATGGCGGGAAGCTTAACGATTACTTGAAGGCGCGCGAGGCGAAGCTGGAGGAGCTGAGGAGCAGCTTGGATGAGAAGAGGAACCGCCTCAGCAACATCTCGATGCAGCTTGAGGAGCTCGAGGTCAGGGCGAAGGTTGGGGAGATAGACCCAGCCACTTATAATCAGAGGGCTGAGAATCTGAGGATAGAGGAGAAGGGACTGAATGAGACTGTTAACTCGATCACGGCGGACATAAGGGCCCTGGAGAACATCCTCGGGGATAAGGAGCCGGGGGAGATCCGGGACATGGAGGAGAAGCTGGACTCCCTCATGTCTGATCTTGAGAGGATGGGCGAGGAGGGGAAGGTGACCAGTGAGACCCTAGAGTTCGTCAAGCCCGACATCGAGAAGATGCTTATGTTCATGGGCTCCCTGATCCGGGACCGCAAGGAGAAGGAGAAGAGGCTGAGGGAGCAGCTCGAGACCCTCCAGACCAGATACAAGCTCAGCGAGCTATCAATAGAGGAGTACGAGAGGAGGAAACGCGAGCTCCAAGCCGAGATCGATAAGGTCTGGAAGTAGCCATCCCAGGCGGCTTATGCGACCAGCCAGCCCTCCCCCATCATGTGACTGAGCCGAATGTTCAGAGGGGCTCCGCATGACGGAGTTCAAGGATTTATCTGAACTATGCGAGAAGCTCGAGGCTACACAGAAGAGGAACCTCATGACAAGCATGGCCGCCGAGTTTCTCAGGAAGCTCAGCGATGAGGAGGTTGAGCCGGCGGTCTCTATGCTTCTCGGTCGGCCTTTCCCGAAGTGGGACCCGAGAACCCTGGATGTCAGCTGGGCTACCCTAAGCGGGATAATCAGGCGGCTGACGGGCGTTGGGTGGGCGGAGTTCTCAGCGGCGTTCAGGCAGACTGGGGATATGGGCGCCTCCACGAGGATAATCTTCGAGAGCAGCAGGGCTACGAGGCAGGTGGCTCTCCTTGAGAGGCCCCTCACGATCCTCGAGGTGAGGCGGGTCTTCGAGGCGATAGCTGAGGCCTCCGGTCAGGGGTCTAGGGAGCGGAAGGAGAGGCTCATCGAGTCGCTTCTGGGGAGGGCCTCACCCCTAGAGGCGAAGTACCTAGTGAAGATAATGATTGGGGAGATGAGGACCGGCCTGCATGAGGGGCTTATGGAGGCCGCCGTCTCGAAGGCCTTCTCGGTTCCACTCGGGAAGGTTCAGACGGCCTCGATGCTCACCGGGGACATAGCGGAGGTCGCGGCTATCTGCTCCGTGAAGGGCATAGAGGGGCTATCCCGGCTGGGATTCAGGGTCTTCAGGCCGGTTAAGCTGATGCTCGCCCAGACCGCCGGGAGTCCCGGGGAGGCCCTCAGGGAGCATGGCGGCAGAACGGCCTTCGAGTATAAGCTTGATGGGGCTCGGATTCAGATCCACAAGTCCGAGGGTCATGTGAGGATCTTCAGCCGGAGGCTTACCGATGTGACAAGGAGCCTGCCGGAGATCGTGGAGGAGGTGAAGCGGGAGGTTGCGGCCAGGGAGGCCATAATGGAGGGGGAGGTGATAGCTCTCGGGAGGGACGGGAGCCCCCTGCCCTTTCAGCACCTGATGCGTCGATTCCGCAGGGTCTACAGCATAGAGAGGATAACCGAGGATATACCAGTCGAGCTCCACCTCTTCGATCTGATATACCTGGACGGAGAGAGCCTGATAGAGATGCCGTACGTTGAGAGGCGGAGGAGGCTCGAGGAGACGGCTGGGGGGATCCTCCTCACCAAGCAGATCGTGACGGATGACCCGGCTGAGGCTGAGAGGTTCCTGGAGGAGGCCATCAATTGTGGGCATGAGGGGATAATGGCGAAGAGGCTGAGCAGCCCTTATACGCCGGGGATTCGTGGTAAGCACTGGCTGAAGATAAAGAGGACCCTCGAGCCCCTTGACCTCGTGATAATCGCTGCTGAGTATGGGACTGGGAGGAGGCACAGGTGGCTCTCGGATTATCACCTCGCCGCTAGGGATGAGGAGACCGGTGAGTTCCTGATGCTCGGAAAGACCTTCAAGGGCTTGACCGACCGGGAGATGGAGGAGATGACCCGGAGGCTGAGGAGGATCGCCGTGGAAGAGAGGGGGAGCCTCGTCCTGGTTAAGCCCAGAATAGTCGTTGAGGTGGCCTATAATGAGATACAGAGAAGCCCGAAGTACAGGAGCGGGATGGCCTTGAGGTTCGCGAGGA
>LUCF01000032.1 GCA_001593845.1 Candidatus Bathyarchaeota archaeon B63
CCTGAGACCAGGGAGCCGATATACCGGAAGATAGAGGAGGTCGGATTGAGGAGCGCAGTTCTCCTGACATACAGCGTCAAGGCCATAGTCTCATCAACCGAGAGGATAAAGGTGCTGGAGGCCCTGCTGCCCAGGGTTAAAGCCGCCGGTATAGAGAAGATGCTCATCGACACAGTCGTCGTTGACATATCCACGCTCGGCCCAGCCTGCAGGGCGATAAGGAAGGTCAAGGAGAGGTTCGGGTACCCCGCCGGATGCGCCGCCCACAACTCCGTCTCATCATGGAGGGCCCTCAGGAAAAGGAAAGACCCAAAGCTCACAGCGATCTGCTCATCAGTCGTGAACAGCCTACCCGTAGCCCTCGGCGCGGACTTCATCCTGTACGGCCCGCTAAAGGAGGCCGAGTACCTCTTCCAGGCGATTTGCCTCGTCGATGCGGCCTACGGGCAGATCCTGATCGAGGATGGGAGGAGGCCAGGCCCATCGCATCCGAGGTTCAAGATATCCCGCCTCTTCCGGTGACCCATCCACAAAACTTAAAATGCAGTCCATCCGCATTTCTTCTCGGTGAAGCCGAAGCCGGACAGGCGGCCGTGGTCTAGCCTGGTTAGGACTCAGGCCTTCCAAGCCTGCAATCCCGGGTTCAAATCCCGGCGGCCGCACCATAGCAAAACGTAGTTTCCGCACTTCTTTCTGAGCATACCTCCGTGATATGGGATTCTCCGGGATGCCCATTGTCTTCGAGAAGCCCATGTGCCCCTCAACTGTCCCTCCCTCATCGGCCGCGACTGTAGCGAGGGTAGCAGCTGTACGCCGCGGGAAATTTTTTCTCGGGAGGGGGGATCTTTTGTTTTCTTTCCGTTTTTCATGTTTGAAGCTTGTTTCTTTTGTAACATGTGGCCCGAAGTGTCTAAAAGTGTCTATTAATGTCTTTTTTCGTCTTTATTTGTCTTTTTCTTCTGGTAATTTTCACTAATCTTTATGAAGGATAGACTCATCAAATTCTTGAAAGTTTACGCTGCTTTCATATTGATTCCGACTTCCGAAGAAAAGAATGTGAGAGCTAATTTTCGGCTTTTCTGATTCTTATAGGTTAAAGGAGGCTGCTGTTGACTCTGTGAGGGAGATGAGCGGGGACGGGTAGACCCCTATCATCACTGAGATTGTGGCTAGGGATAATATGGGTAGGAGCATGATGGCTGGCGCTTCGCTTGCCTTTCTCGACTTGGATGTAGCCTTCATGACCGTCACTGTGTAGATCATCCTCAGGGCGTAGGCGGCTGAGAGGGCGAGGTTCAGAATCATCAGAAGCGAGAGTATCGTCATGCCGGATTCTATGCCGGCCGTTATGATCATCAATTCGCTCCAGAACATGTTAAGTCCCGGAAATGTGGCTAGGGCAAGCGAGCCGACGGCGAAGGCGAGGCTGGTCACGGGCATCGTCCTCCTTATGCCAGCTATCTCACTTAGGCTACGTGTCCCAGCGGAGTGGAGGAAGGCCCCGGCGCAGAGGAAGAGCAGGGCCTTTATCAACGCGTGGTTCATCATCTGGAATAGGCTTCCGGCGAGGGCCCTCTGAGACCCGAATGCGAGGCCTAGGAGGACATACCCAGTATTGGCAACGGTACTGTACGCCAATAGGCGTTTAAGGTCATCCTGGAAGAGGGCTGAGAGGTTCCCCAGAAACATCGTTAGGACGGCGAAGGTTGCTAGAACTGTCTGCCAAGCGTTCTGCTCTGGGAGGAATACTGTGAGCAGAAGGCGGATGAGCCCGTAGATCCCGATCTTCACCACGACGCCTGAGAGGATCGCGCTTATTGGGCTTGGTGCGGCCATATGGGCGTCAGGGAGCCACGTGTGAAATGGTGCCATCCCAGCCTGGATTCCGAAACCGACGATCATCATCAGGAGGCTTATTTGGACGATTGGGTCTCCCCCGGCCTCCGCGAGGCCTGCCGCTAGGTGCGGTATGCTTAGGGTCCCGGTTAAGCCGTAGAGAAGCGAGAATGCGAATAGTATTATTATGGCCCCAGCGCTGCTCATGAGTAGGTACTTGTAGCCTGCCTCGATTGGTTCCGGCCTCTCCCTCCTGAAGGCCACGAGGGCGTAGGAGCAGAGGCACATGGCCTCCCAGAAGATGAAGAAGGTGAATAGGCTCTCCGCGAAGAGGACGCCGACGATCGAGGCTATCATGCCCAGGTATATCGTGTAGTAGCCCCCCGGGCTGATCCCCCGCGCCTCCCCAGCCGAGAAGGCGGATGAGGCCATTCCGACAGTGAAGAGGATCATGGCGACGAAGATGCTGAGGCCGTCAACCTTGATTGAGACCCCCTCAGGACTCGGACTGGTTGTGATCGTCCCTTTCCCCCAGGCGGTCTCCCAATAATAAAGGGGGATCATCAGGAGTGAGACGGCAAGTACAGATGTTATGTAAGCCGCAACGAGGGCTTCTTCATGTCCAACCTTACGTCCGATCAGGCCTATTAGTGGAACGGGCAGAACTGAGATCAATAGGCCGTCCAGCAGGGGAGTAAACATCAATGGGCCTTCCTTATCTATGGATATTTATGGGTTGGGTGTGCTCTCCGGAAGCATCAAGGCTCCCTGGGCCATAACTTAATAATCTCGCCTTAATAAATCCTGCAGCGGCCCTCTTCAACCTGAGACGCTTTTCGGCTGCGGATCACTAAAAAGAGGGGTCACGCAACGAATTTGAGAAGGGCTTAAGGCTTTCTTTCTTATAGATCAGAACGGAGTCGTCAGATGATCTTTGAGGTATCCGGCAGAAGAAGGTCTTCCAGGTCTCTGCTCACATCGTCGACTCTTCCATCAACCAGATAGGTGTATAGTTCACTGTGAACGTCTGCGCGTTTCTCCCAGTCCCATATCTTCTCAGCTGATTCCCTGCAGTTCTGAATGATCTCCTCTGATGTTCTTCCCTTATACTCTCCCTCATGGAACTGGAGTATCTTCTCAGCCGTCTCCTTAACGTTGTTAGGATCTATCCATATGCCATTGAAGCCGTCAACTATCTTCTCACGTAGGCCGCCCATCCCCACAGCGGGTACAACCCCGCACGCCATTGCCTCCAAATCCACCTGTCCCTGAGGCTCATACCTCGAGGGGACCAGCGCAATATCCCAGCTATTTATGACCTTTATTTTCTCCTCTCCCGTGTAGAAGGTATTATCGATGCGGATGACCCCTTCGAGCCTCATCTGGTGGATCTTGCCTATGAGCTCCTGATAATACGGATTATGCGGGTCAGTCTTAGTCACTATATGAAACCTTATGTCCGGTATCTTCTTCATCAGCCGCGCTGCGAGTTCGGGGATGATGTCCGCCCCCTTCACAGGCGTGCATCTCCCGATGAATCCTATCGTGAAGTTCCTCTTCTCTGCGTCCTTTATAGGTCGATACTCATCGACGTCCACGCCATGGTATATCGCGAAGATCCTCTCGTCGACCTTCCCGAACCTCATGCCATGCGCCCTCAAGCCGAGAAGGTACTCCTTTCTGTGGATTTTGCTCACAGTGAAGATTGCTGAGTCTGGATGTCTGCTTAGGATTTTGTAGGCTAATGGGAATTCGAGGTCTCTAATCAGCCTGAGCCCCTCATAGAATGATCTTTGATACTCGCCTCGAAATCTGAACTCGAACTCGCTTAGGGTCAGCCTATCAGATGTCCCCTGGACGTTTCTGTGCTGTATTCCCCCCTGCCTACCAGGCTCGGTGGAGTGTATAAAGACCGCTTGAACGAGGTCGGGGTGGAGCCAAGCGAAGAGTGCGCTTCTGAGAAGGGACATCCAATCATGGGGGGAGAAGAGATCCGCAAGCGCCATCCGGTACGGGGATGGGACAACCGCAAAGTTCGTGAAGTACCTCGGAACCATATAGATCTCCGAGGGCGAAAGGTAACTTACATCTATCCCATACTGGTGGAGGATATCATAGGTCCAGGCGTAAGCTACATCCATGTCGACGTCTGAGGAGGGCCTCCTTATTATGACCCCCTTAAAGTTCTCTCTGAGGGGCAGCTCAGGCCTGAAATGCATCGAAAACGTCTTTACGTCGAATCCCCTTCTTATGAGCCTGGGATAAAGATTATTATGGAAGGTAGCTATGCCGCCTATAGCTCCGGTTCCAGCCTCATACGAGTCCACTCTTAATCTGATAGGCATTATACATCTGTCCCTGCTATACGGCCCTTCTAGTATTTAGTAACTAGCTATTTAGACTTTATGAATCTCCAGAAGAGCTGCCCCCCAAAAACGTTAGTTTCAAATCGGGGTTTCCACATAATTGCGTTGGGTTAACCCATTTGACGGATGTTATATTCATCTTCGAGGTCCATCAGCCCAACAGGCTGAGGCGGGACTTCTTCTGGGAGAACAGGCTCTTCAGACGCGTAAGGAAGGATAAGCTCTTCGAATACTATTTTGATGATAGGGTCAACAGGGAGGTCTTCCTCAGGGCATGCGAGAAGTGCTATCTCCCCTCTAACCAGATACTGATCAGCCTCATAGATGAACATAAAGGGGATAAGAGGCAAGTCAAGTTCTCATTCAGCATCTCAGGGGTCTTCCTCGAACAATGCGAGAGATTCAACCCTGACCTCATCGATTCCTTCAGGCAACTCGCCGAGACCGGATGTGTAGAGTTCCTCAGCCAGACCTATTATCACTCGTTGGCCAGCCTCTATCCTGAGAAGGAAGAGTTCATACGGCAAGTAAGAAAGCATAAAGAGACGATCAGAGAATTGCTGGGCCAGAACCCCAACGTCTTCGAGAACACGGAGCTCATATACAACAACCTCATCGCAAGAACCGTTGAGCAGCTGGGTTTCAGGGGGATAATAACTGAGGGGGCTGAGAGGATCCTCCGTGGGAGGTCGCCGAATAATCTTTACTCGGCCTCCGGATGCAAGGGAATCCGCGTGTTGCTGCGGAACTATAAGCTCACGGATGATGTGGGATTCAGGTTCTCGGCGAGGTGGTGGAGGGAGTGGCCCCTCACAGCTGAGAAGTACGCCGGCTGGCTTGCCTCAACCCAGGGCGATTACATCTGCATATTCCCCGATTACGAGACCTTCGGGGAGCATCACTGGCCTGAGACGGGCATACATGAATTCCTGAAGAGCCTCCCAGAGGAGATCTTTAGATGGAAGCACCTATGCATGTCTACGCCCTCCGAGGTGATCGGGAAGTACAAGCCGGTAGGGGAGATCGATGTCCCTGAGCTCGGCGGAACGGTCTCATGGGCAGATCTTCAGAGAGACACGAGCGGCTGGCTGGGTAACACGATGCAGTGGGCCTATTACACATCGATGAGGAGGCTGGAGCCCCTCGTGAAGGAGACATGCGATGAGGATCTGCTCAGAATCTGGGGGTTCTTCCAGACCAGTGATCATCTATATTACATGTGCACCACAGGCGGCGGGCCGGGGCTAGTTCACTCATACTTCAGCCCATTCCCAACCCCGACTGATGCTTACGTTACGGCTCAAGCCGCGATCCTAGACTTCGAGAATAGGGTTAGGCTTGCGGCTATCGCGGCTGACGATCCCTTCCTCTTCTACACGGGCAAGGGAAAGAAGCACTATACCGGGATGATGGCCTGGACTCTGAAGGGATTCATCCGGGCTCTAAAGACTGTGAGCCTGAGATCCATAGAGTTCCACAATGGACGGGGGGACTTCGAGATGTGGGCCAGGCATTCCCTGCATGATGAGGAACTGGCCGAGAGGTTCAGCCTGCTGCGAAGACGCGGCATACATGGGGAGGAGCTACGGAAATCATTGATCAAAGCCTCGGAAGAGATATATCAGGTGAGAAAGCGACAAAGAAGAGAAGCAACTCGATATTTCTAGTTCAAGATGACCCCACATGCGGATGTTTAGGGGCATGGAAAGGTGCCTCGGGATGTTTGATGCAGGTGTAAACGAGCCTGAATAATAAAACCGGAGATAAAGATACACACGCAGATAGTACGGTTAATCATGGCCTCTGAGAGGCTTATGGGGTTAGGCCTTATACTTGGCTGTGACCATCACATGGTCCTTCTCGTAAGGCTCGAGGTCTATGACCTCTGAGATCTCGAATCCCTCCCGCCTGAGAACACTGATCTCCCTCCTGTAGACTTCGGACGGCTCCTTTGTGACGTCTATGCTCCTAGCCTTCACAGCGAGCATGATCCATCCTCCCCTCTTCAGGAAGGCCCTCGCGTTATCAGCCAGGATCTTGGCCTGCTCCGGCTGGGCTATGTCGCAGTATATCGCATCCACCATGCCGACGAGAGATGCATATCTCGATGGGAAACGGGCGTCCGCGAGTATAGGCGCCATGTTCGCTCGGAACCTGCAGACGTTATCGATCAGGTCTCGGATGGACCTCGGGGAGAACTCTACGCAGTAGACGATGCCCTTCTCCCCAACGATGTCTGAGACGTGGCTCGCGGTCGTCCCGGAAGCAGCTCCGAGATACAGGACCCTGTCGCCCTCCCCTATTGGGAGCGTCCTTAACCCCTTGAGTATGGCGGCTGCGAGCTTACTTCGGAAGGGATCCCAGACCCTGTACTCCTCCCCGTCTGTCCTGACCAGCCTCTCCCCGTAGACCGCCCTGCCCGGAGAGAGGTTCAGGGTCGCTATCCTCTCAGACCCATCCTCCATGACCAGCCTGTAGATCCCCCGGAAGGTCGAATGGGGAGACACCTCAGCGTTCATCTTCTCCTCTTCACCCTCCTCGCCTTCTTCGCGGGCTTCTCCTTAGGAGCCTTCTGCTTGATCTCATCGATCTTCTTGAGTAGGTCCTCCCTCAGCTTATCCGCGACGTACCCGCCGCTGAAGGCGTCGGTCCTAGCGGCGATCGCTATCTTCCCAGCGAAGGCCCTAGAGATCTTTCCCCTAAGCGGCCTCCTCGCCCCGTGGACGAGGGAGTGCTGGAAGAGAACCCCATGCTTCGGCGGGCGGGCTCCCGTCTTCAGGGATCTGAAGAGGGCCTTCTCAGCGCCCAGAACCTGTATCGTGCTCGACGGCATCTTAGCCAGCTTCTCCAATCCGCCCGCCAGGGCTATCAGCCTCGCGCCGAGCACCGGACCGGTCAAGGCGGATATGTTAGGCGCATCCTCCCCCATCAGGCCCTCCAGGTACTTCTCGATCCTCCTCCGGGCGTCATGCAGGCTTAGGTACTGGGCGCTGAGAATCTTGATCTGCTCTATGTCCTCCTCGTAGAGGTCGGCTCCCATGGAGGCCCTGGCGGCCTCCAGAACCCGGCTGATCTTTCCCCGGGGGATCCCAAGCTCGGCGAGCCTCTCCCTCGAGAAGTTCCTCCTGCCTCCCAGGCTGTGCACAAGCCTCGCGTATACCTCGTGGCTGCTTATGAGGCGGTTTAATTCGGGGAAGTGAAGCCCATACCACTCCCTGATTCGACCGGCGAAGAGGTTCATGGTCTTATCCATGTCATCGAGGGCCTCAACGGCCTGAACGATTAGGAAGTCCCTCCTCTCCGCCGCCCTCTTCACGGATCGCCTGGAGAGCTCCATCGAGACCTCGTGGATCAGCCTGGGCAGCTCCGATGGGGAGCCTAGGAACCCGGCTTCGACGGAGTATTCCCCCATCTTCTCCCTGAAGGCCGCCCAGACGGCTGAGCGGTCATCTACCTCAGAGGTCACGTTGAGCTCCTCTCGGACATTCTGGGCTAGATCCGGGCTCTCGAAGACGAATACCTGATAGCCCCCGGATTTGAGGTTCTCGATTAGGAGCTTCAGCTCTTCTATGACCTCTCCGGAGTTCACCCGGCTGAGCCTCTCCGCTATCTCCCCGGTGTCCCTTGGGAAGAGAACCTTCCCGACCAGCTCTCCGCCCTCTTCGAGTCCGAGGATTCCGAAGACTGATGGGATGATGAAAGCCTTCAAGCCCTTCACCGCTTCGTGAGATTAATACTCCGCTCGACCAATAACGTTTTCCATCCATCCAGGGATGAAATGGGATCTAACAGGGCTCTCGTCATGGGATGCATACCCCTATATTCTGCTAAGAGAGAATTTTTAAGGCGGGAACAGAACCGTATCAGGGGCTCTGTGAAGGGCATGCAGGCGCAGATAGAGATCGAGATCTCAGGTTTGAAGCTGAGAAACCCAACGATCCTTGCCTCTGGGATCCTGGGCGTCTCAGCC
>LUCF01000033.1 GCA_001593845.1 Candidatus Bathyarchaeota archaeon B63
ACTGAGGCTCTGCGGCAGCCCTCACTCTCCCTAGCCGTCATATCAAGAGCGATCGGGCTTCTCCGTTCGCTTACTATGGCGGCGTGAGGCTCCACGACGAACTCCGTTACATTATCAGATAACCAGTGATATCTCCTCGCGGTCCTGTTGGCCGGATTCATCCCTTGCTGTATGACAGCCCATTGACCATCCTCAGTCAAGAAGAAAGCGTGATGATAGAGGTGATATCCATCCTGAAGGGCGGAGTTATCGATCTTGGCGCTCATCCTGCTGGAGTACATGAGCTCCTCGATCTTGGCGGTGGAGAGCCCAAGGGACTCCCCGGCCAAACATATCTCTTGAGGAGCCCTCCTTGAGACCCTACCCTTGCCTCCACAGACGGCTAAGCCGAGCTCCGACGGCCTTATCGCGGATTTGAGAACCCCGGTTAGGACTGTCGTCACTCCTGATGAATGCCAGTCATACCCCAGCACGCAGCCGAAGGCCTGAAACCAGTACGGATCAGACAGCCTCCTCAAGAAGACATCGCAGCCGTACTCATCCACGATTATGGAGACGATGCATCTGGCTAGCTTAATCATCCTCTTTACAAGCCACGCCGGCGCTCTTCCTCCGTGGAGGGGAAGCTCAGCAAGCCCAGCCTTCTTCAAAATTCTTCACTGCTCAGGACCGTCATCCATTCATATATGAAGCTCGTAACCCTTAAATTTGTCGTGCGGCTTCGCCCGCCTCCGCCTAGGGCTTACGGATTAGATGGCCTTCACGGTTGATCTCTCCCCGCCTGATCCTCGTCGTAGAGATGGCTATGTGGTTCTCCGCCGGAACCATGTCTATCACAATAACCTCAAGAGGCCGGAGACGATTCCTTCTCCTCAGGAGATTTATCCTTCGGGCGGCCGGCTCAGTCTCGCGGCTCACGACTATAGCCTCGATCTGCTTGCTGGTCGCCGCTGGGCCGTAGGGATCCCTGAGGGGGGTTATCTTAACCCTCGATGAGAAGCCCCTCTCCTCGAGGAATCGTCTCAGCTCTCTCTCACGAGCCTCGTAGGATGCGATCTCATGCCCCTTCCTGAGCTTTCGGGCGAACTCATCTGTGGAGAGGCCTATCCAGACGAGGTCCCCTACCTCGAAGGCCTTCTCTAGGAGCGTTCTGTGGCCCCTGTGAAACTCGTCGAATGTCCCCCCGACCCCGACGACCCTGAATCTTCTCTTCAACCTCTTTCTTCTCTTGGTAGTTAACTACAGAATCTTTCGAGCCGTTTATTTATGGGTTACTTACGAAAAATATAGACATATACAAACAATTCAAAGAAAATTCTTATCTATAAAGGAAACTTTATTCTTGCGAGGGCGTAAGGGTTGAAGACGATTGATGTGACGATGACGATTACTTGCGCAGTGCTGTATACCATCGTGGGATACTTATCCTATATGGGCATAGTCAGCCCCATCGTGGGCGTGGTGAGATTCTGGCCAGCGGTCATAGTTCCCGCCGTGTTTGCAACGCTCTTTGGACCCTGGGTCGGCGGGACGGGCGCCGCGATAGGGATATTCCTAAGCGATATGACTTATGGGCATCAAATCGCCCTATTAAGCCTATTCGCGGGGGTTCCAGCTAACTTCCTCGGGTTCTTTATTGTCGGTTACTTAGCGGGGAGAAATCTTGAATGGAGACATTTAGCACTCGGCATCATCGGCACATGCGTGATAGCTGTGCTGGTGGGCTATCTCTACCTTATAGGGGTCATCTCTGTTGATATAATGGCGATATTCGCCGCGATGGCCGTGATTTCGGTCGTGACGATATTAATAGCGGGACTAAAGTTCCCCCGGTGGAGGGGCTTTGAGGTTGGCTGTGTTCTAGGTTTGGCTGTTGGAGCCGCATGGATAGGAGTTACCCTCGTCATTTACAGCAGGATCTTCATGTTGCCACTTACATTCGAGCCTTTTGCTAGGAGCGCCCCCTTCTACGCTGGTGTTCTTTGGATGGTCTGGACATTCTGCTCGGAGATACCGTTCATGATACTGCTCGGCCCGCCGATTCTAGAGGCCTGCTATAACGCTATTCCCTTCCTACGAAGAGGAAGAGAATGACCTACAATCCTTTTGAGAGGGGATGCGTTTCCATTTAAGAGTTAGATGTGAAATGAAGCTGGGGGGCTAAGCCATGATTATAGGCGTTGATGTCGGCGCATATGTAACGAAGGGGGTCATAATGAAGGGCCGATCAATAATAAAGTCGATCTCAACGCCGACTGAAGATCCCATAGAGTCAACTTCAAGGACCATAAAAATTCTATTGGAGAATACCGGAGCTAAAGACGCGGTAAGCATTGTGGCTGTAACTGGCGGAGGATCACGAAGACTCGGAGAGAAAATCGGTGATATATCAGTTGTCAAGGTTGATGAGCTCCAAGCCATAGGCATAGGAGGGCTTACATTAGCCGAGAAACTTGAAGGGCTCATCGTTAATGTGGGAACGGGAACCGCAATGGTTGCGGCCTATAATGAAGGGAGAAGGGTGACCCATGTGGGTGGAACTGGGGTTGGGGGAGGAACCCTCCTGGGCCTCTCTGAAAGGATGCTGGGGATTCGGAGATTCGAGGAGCTGGAAGCCGCGGCTGGGAAAGGCAGAGCCGAGAGAGTTGACTTGACGGTACGGGACATCGTCGGAGGGCCTATAGGCATAGTTCCAGCAGAAGCGACGGCGTCGAACTTCGGGCGATTATGCGCGGAGGCAACGGTGGAGGACGTTGCGGCGGGCTTATTCAATATGGTCTGTCAAGTTATAGGCGTATTAGGAGCGATGGCAGCTAAAGCTTACCGCCTTGAAGATGGTGTGATAGTCACTGGGGGCCTGCCGAGAAGCCGGTTAGCAGCGGGCATCATAGAAGAGACGATGAGCCTCTTCGGGATAAATCCTGTTATACCAAAAGATTGTGAGTACTGCACAGCTGTGGGGGCAGCCAGATCCCTCAGAATTTTAAGTTCTAACCGTATGGATGTTTGAAGTCAGTCCCCTTCTGGTTCTATCTGGGGGCACTAGGCTTTCCTCGTGACTTAAGCGTTCATAGGTCACTATTACAGATTGCCGATAAGCTGAAGGCTCGTTTTCTGGTCATTCCCTCGCCTTCTCGATAACTAAGCTTAATGAGGGGGCATCCTTCCTTATCCTGGAAAACCCGGCTTCCCTCAGCCTATTAATTATCCCCTTAATGTATCTCTTTCCCTGCCTTATGCCCGGCCTCCCGACATAATGAAGAATCCTCCCGTTTCTCTTCAGGATTCTGAAGAGCTCCCTATAGAACTGCAGGGAATACAGCTCCGGAGCGACGGAGATTCTAGGCGGATCATGGATTATGAAATCGAAGGCTTCGTCACCGAATTCTTGGACCTTATAGAATATGTCGCCGATTATGAGCTCGATCTTACAGTTCTCGAAGAGCTCCCTTGAATATGGGTTCTGCTTGGCGATGAGTATCACGTTCTCATCCTTCTCGATCGTTATGACCTTCTTTACGGCTCTTTTCCGCGCTGCCAGAATCGCGGTGTAGCCGAGACCAGTGCAGCAGTCTAGGATGGTCCCGTAGATTCTCCCCAAGGCCCTTATCTTCAGAATAGCATCGGTCTTCGGATCGACGTCCTCAGCCCTATGCATCCGTATACCGGAGATCTCTAAGTATGGCCATGACTCAGTCTTCACTAGCCTATAGAACCTACGGGTTTCCTCGCTGTAGAATTTTATCTCATCCAATCGGCATTTCTTCCCCTTACACCCTCATACTGAATTAGGAAGCCCAAAGAGAAAAGGATTTAGGGCCCTAAGAAATGGGCTCCGTCCCATCCAGATGGGAGATTTAAAAAGAAAAGGAGGGGTCTAAAGGAGATGCTGAGAAGGCATCATTTATCTGGGAGGCTTAAAGTAGTACATCGGCCACTTAGGCCAGTCCTCGGAGGCTGCGGATTCGAAGGTCACTTCCAGTTCCATTCCGATTCTTATCTCATTGTCCGGGATGCCTCTTATCATGCCGGGGAGGCGGAGCCCATCCTCCAGCTCAAGAATCCCGTAAGCATAAGGAACAAGGGACTGTAGCCTCGGAGGGGCGACGTGAATAATCGTGTATGTGATGAGTTTACCTCTTGTTTCGAGCTGAATCCAATCGAGGCTTCTGGAATAGCAGTTGGAGCATATGGGCCTTGGAGGCAGATATTTCGTCCCGCATTTGATGCACCGAGCCGCCATCAGCTTCTTCTCTGAGAGGAACCTGTAGAACTGCTCGATCGTGAATTGAGGAGCCTCGCATTCATCTTCCTTCCCCAAGTCTTCATCCCCCCTTAAGTATATGAACGAAGCATGTGGCTCCGCTTCCTCCGACGTTATGGGTCAAACCGATATCGCATCCCTCAACCTGTCTTTTCCCAGCCTGTCCGGTGAGCTGAAGGAAGACCTCGTAGATCTGAGCGACGCCCGTAGCCCCAACCGGGTGCCCCTTCGACTTAAGCCCGCCGCTTGTGTTGATAGGCAACTCCCCATCAAGCATTGGGGTTCCATCCTCGATGAATCTGCCGCCTTCACCCCGCTTGCAGAAGCCCAAGTCCTCGTAGGCTATTATCTCGGCGATCGTGAAGCAGTCGTGAACCTCCGCGACGTCGATGTCCCTCGGTTTGATCCCTGCCATCTCGTATGCTTCTCTCGCGGCGTACCGGGCTGCTCTGAGGCTTGTCAGGTCATCCCTCTGGGAGAGGGCAAGGGAGTCGCTTCCCTGCCCGGAGCCGATTATGTAAACAGGCTTGTCTGTGTATTTCCCCGCTATGTCTGGCCGTGTAAGAATCGCGCAGCTCGCCCCATCCGAGATCAATGAGCAGTCATAGAGCTTAAGGGGGTAGGCGATCATCCTGGAATTCAAGACCTTATCCAATGTGACTTCTCTTTGGAGATGGGCTTTCGGATTTAATGCTCCATTATGGTGGTTCTTAACCGCGACGAGGCCCATCTGCTCCTCGGTCGTCCCATACCTATGCATGTGCGCGGTTGCCATGAGCGCGTAGAGCCCCGGGAAGGTCACCCCGGTCCACTGTTCAAATGGAAAGTCAGCCGCCATGCCTAGGAACTCGGTGGCCTCTAACGTGCTTCTCTTAGTCATCTTCTCTAATCCGCCTACCAGAACGACATCGTATAGCCCGGACAGTATGCTGAAGATCCCCATTCTTAGGGCCGCGGCTGAAGATGCACATGCGACCTCCGTCCTTATAGCGGGAGCAGGCAGCAGCCCAGCCCAGTCCGCTAGCATGGGGGCGATGTGGCCCTGATGCTCGAATGACTCGCTCATCATCCCGACGAATACCGCCTTCACGTCCTTCCTAAGGTTGATGTCTGGACATCTTTGAAGGGCATCTCCGACGGCCTCGATGAAGAGCTCCCTACCCGTGAAGCCCTCCATCTTCCCAAACTTCGAGAGCCCCGCGGAGACCACGGCGACTAGGGGCTTCCCCTTCACGAGCATTTCCTCCGGCATACAGAACTAAGCGCACCTATAGACTCTGCTGTTCGCTATATATCTTTAGCGCAGCCCCCAGAAAACAGGGCTGGCAAAACGGATAAATCCGTCCCATCCATCAATAGAGATTGCAGCTGGGTCCGTTGTAGCTAAGCCCTAGTTATAGCATCAAAATGCTCATGGGTTTACGAGGGTTAGATGTTCTCTGGAGATTTGAACCTTTATAGTAGTATGGTTTTCTTTCTGTGTAATTTACTCTTGGTTGAGAAGCCTTAACTAAAACGTGGTCTCTCCACGACGTGAGGAGCTGAACTACTGCCAGAAGCTTTACCCCGGGATCCACTCTTACGCTAATTGCAGTAAAAACGATCATTCTTTTCAGTTAATTTAGTCCAGTTCAAGTTTAAAATGAATTTTCACGTCTCTTTGAGACGCCGTAATAACGGTCCTCCCGCCCCAATGTTAATCAGTCTTGCGTAGAGTTGGCCAAACTACTTCCTTGCACGGTGAGCTAGCAGAATCTTTTTCTTTATACACAAGCGAAGATGAATCTTTCAGATGATACCGTTTTGACACTTGTGGATGCATGTGAGGAGGCAATCGCTAATCCGCCTTAACAATTAGGGGGGTTGTGGCGGATTTAAAAAGGGGAAAAGGCATAATTCTATTCGTGGTTTTTAATAGATGGAGCGTTAGGTTTTCGATGTCTCAGACTGAATTATACATCGTCGACGTCGTTGAGGGAGGTGTCCACGAGAGGTACTTGTACAGGTGCCTCGCGCCCATGCCTTATAGGAAGTATGAGCGGCGCCGTCGATACTTAGAGTCCGCAGTGCCGGGTGGGCTTCGTAAGAAGATACTCTTCTATCAGGGCTCCGCAGTCGGCCAGATTGAGTATGCCCCAGCTGAGGCTTCGGGCTATCCGATATTCGGCGGGAACGCGGTAGTCCTGAACTGCATTTGGGTCTTAAGGAGGGCTAAGGGCCACCGCTTCGGAAGGCTCCTCATGAATGAGATGATGAGGGACTATGCTAATGCCGATTGCTTCGCCACTGTGGGCTTGGAGGATCACTGGAGTGGATGGTTGAGGAAGGAGCACATGGAGTATCTAGGCTTCAGGTCGATAGACTCGATCACTGTTTCGCATAGGGTTAAGCATCCAGACAGGCGGTTCAAGATCCATCTTATGTGGATTCCAAATAGGTCAGATGAGCCGCCGTCATGGAGAAGAATAGACCTCTTAAGGGGCGTGGACTTCTGTATGGCTCATCCGCTTTACCGGGCTAAGAGTGTAAGAATGGAAGAGATACTCCAGCGGGTCATGTGACTCTGAACTTGACTTTTCGATGGGGGTCTACAGGAGGTATGCCTCCGCTGCGTATTTACGCATCATCCTGAGGGATGTTTGTTTGGTCCTTGTTGGAATATCTTTTCCAGATGTGAAGCCTCGCCCCTTTATTTGGAAGGCGAGGTTCAAGCGTCATTTAACGAGGAGTTTAAGGAGCCACTTTAAGCCTAGAATCTTGACGGAGCTCTTCACAGTCTCTTTGACCGCTATTCTCACGGCTTCCGGTTTGAGCTGATAGTCCGATATTCCTTCCTCACTCTTAACGTATTTGTACCCCCTTATTATGACGGCTGGTATGCCTTCATTCGTTTGCCCCATCAGCAAGGCTGAGGCGCAGGCTATCTCGTGGGCAACGCAATCCACCCCGCCAAACTTTGGCTTACCATACAAGTCGGGTTCACCGAGGTTCCTTGAGACAACCTCTATGCCTGAAGATCCTCTCGCAAAATCCAGGGACCCGAATGAAATCCACATCTCGGTGTCAGTTATGATGACGGCTACCTCTTTCCCAGTTAGCTCCAATATTCTGTCTCTGATTTCCTTAGCGAATTTGTCCGGGTTCTCCGGCGGGACGCTTGCCACGCCTACTGGGTGGTTCGAGGTATCCAAGCCAGCGCTGCTGTAGATCTGGCCGCCCCTTCTAACGATCAGCTTGTATGGGGATTTCTCCGCGGCTTCGTAGGCTCTGGCAGGATTCTTCGACATCCTTTCTATGTTGATCACGCCCTTCTCGACCAGTTTTGAGAATGGAAGCACGAAGAGTATTTCGTCGCTGTTGTCGAGGACTGCTTGGATGAAACGTGGATCCCCACCGGTCTTCTCGGCGATTTTAAGAGCTTTCCTAGAAGGCTTAATCCCGTCCAACCTAACTAGAAGATTGTAAGCCTTCGAGATTATTTTGCTGGTTATAACCACGATGTCACCGTCATTTAAGCCGCCGGCCACCTTCGAAGCGCTTTCCAGTATCAGCTTTACCAAGTCATCCCCAGGCTTAACCTCAGGCAACCTCAAACCAAACATCTCAACCTTCATAGAATCGTAACAACCCCGGAATAGCGACTATCACAACTACGACCGCGCATACCTATGATCTCCCTATTCTTCTTTCGTTCTTAAATAAGATTTTGTGCTGGCCTCCCAGAGTGGCTGCTTGAGGAGATAAGGAAGATCACCGAGTTCCCCGGGTACCATGTGTTTCTGAGGAGGTATGAGCTCCCCGTTCTAGGCAGGAGGATGGACGTCGACATCTTCAACAGGGTCATATTCGAGGTTGAGGTTGATGGGGCGGAGG
>LUCF01000034.1 GCA_001593845.1 Candidatus Bathyarchaeota archaeon B63
GAAGGAGTATCTTCTGGGACTAACAGGCGTCGAGAGTCAGAAGGCCCTATGCTTCTCACCGACCTGTAACATATGCGGCTTCTCCGCTGGGTACTCAGGTCCAGGGGCGAAGACCGTTCTGCCGGCTGAGGCGACGGCGAAGGTTGACTTTAGGCTCGTCGAGGCTCAGAAGCCGGATGTGCTCTTCGAGAGGCTTAAGAGGCACCTGTTGAGAAGCGGCTTCGGAGACATCGAGGTCACCAATCTCGGGGGGTATGAGCCCGCTAGAACCCCGGTTGACGACCCATTCGTGACCCAAGTGATCCGGATTGCGGGGACCGTATATGGCAAGAAGCCTGTTGTCAAGCCTTTGACGGCTGGGACAAGCCCCATCTACGTCGTCAGGAACTGGATGGGGATCCCGGTGGCCTCAGCTGGGGGAGTCGGGCATCCCGGGTCTATGGTTCATGCGCCGAACGAGAATATCCGAATAGAAGACTTCTCCAGGTCGATCAAGTTCGTCGCCGCGCTCATACACTCATACTGGATGAATCCAGCTGGCTCCCATCAAAAGGAGTAGGTGCCCGCGATTATCCCGTTACCATGCATGTCTCGTAAATTGCGTGGCGGTTATGATCTGATCCTATTCCTCTTTTAGGATCTCGTTCCAGATACGTATCGTCTCCTTGGCCATCTCCTCATCTATAACTTGGATCGCGTAGCCGGCGTGAACCAGGACGTAATCGCCTACCTTAGCATCTACGAGCATTATATTGACCTCTCTGGAGACTCCCCTCCCGAAGTCAACCTCAGCCTTTCCGTCCTTCACCCTCAGGATCCTCGCGGGGATCGCCAAGCACATGCCAATCAACCGTTATGAATACTGTATTAGTCCTCCTCGATATCTGTTATGGTCAATGGTGGTGAAGCCCAGCCACGACGGCCTGGCCGAATGATAACCCGCCATCCCCAGGTGGGACAGCTTCGTTCACGAAGAAGCTGAGGCCGGATGACTCGACGGCCCTTCGGATCTCAGAGACGATGATCTCGTTATACGCAACTCCGCCGGAGAACCCTACAGCCCCAACGCCTAATTCATCAGCCTTCTCAACAGCGAGCATAGCTAGGCCCCTCGCCAGGTAGAGATGCGTTGATAATGCAAGGTCCTCGGTTCGAAGCTTCTCCCTATTCTCGAAGACCTCCAAGATTAGGCTGGTGGTCTCGAGGACATCCCCATCGAGCGCCGGGTTCAATTTCAAGACGTCTCTACCCCGCATCGCTGAGGACTCGAGCTTCATCGCCGGCTCCCCCTCGTATGTACGCTCGTAGCATACTCCGAGTATGGCGGCCGCGGCGTCTAGGATCCTACCGCAGCTAGTCGTCTGTATGCTCCTCTTCCTTCCTAGCTGATTCAGGATCACGTTTACCTCGGCTTCCCCATGCGGGAACACATCAGCATGGCGCATCAACCAATCGTCTACATCAGCATGCCCGTAGAGGACGCCGGCTGCAAATCTGAGGGGGAAACGCGTGGCCAGATCTCCCCCGACAAGCGGCTGCTTCTGGAGATGCCCGACCCGCTTGAATCCCACGGATTCTCGGGTGCAGAATAGGATCTCTCCGCCCCAGGCCTCCCCGTCGAGGCCGTACCCATAGCCGTCGCAGCAGATCCCTATCATCTCCTCGACGTCATGCTCCGCCATCAAGCTGGCTATGTGGGCATGGTGATGCTGCACCTGGAATATTTGGCATCCCATAATGTCTGCGAGGTGCTTTGCGAGGTTCGTCGTCGTGAACTTGGGGTGTAGATCGCACGCTACGACCTCAACTTCGCTGTTTGTGAGGCGGATGAGGTGCCGGCTTGCTTGCTCCAGGAAGTCCCTCGTCTCTATATTCTCCACGTCGCCTATATGCTGGGATATGAAGGCCTTGTCCCTAAGCAGGATGCACGCTGTGTTGTTGAGCTCCCCGCCCAATCCCAAGACGCATCTCCTAATCTTCTCCTTGAGTATCACGGGGGAAGGCGCGTACCCACGGGACCTCCTTATGAGGGCCTGCTTATCCATGTGAACCCGCACTACGGAGTCGTCGCATCTATGGGCTATCCGCCTGTTATGTAGTAGGAAGTAGTCGACCGTCCTGCTCAGCCTCCTCAGCGCCTCGCTGTCCTCCTTTATTATCGGCTGATTCGGCGGGTTACCACTCGTCATGACAAACGCGGGGTCCCCAACATCATCGAAGAGCATGTAATGAAGCCCGGTGTACGGAAGCATGACCCCTACGTTGTGGAGGCCAGGCGAGATCATATCCGACAGGTAATAATCATCGCTCTTCCTCAGCAGGACGATCGGCCTCATATAAGACTTGAGGAGCTCCCTCTCCTTCGGCGTCACCTCGGCGAAGGTCTCCACGGCCTCGATGCTGCGGGCCATTACCGCGAAGGGCTTCTGCCTCCTATGCTTCGCCCTCCTAAGCCTGATCAGTGGCTCCTCGAGGAGCGTTGAGGAGGCCAAGTGAAACCCCCCATACCCCTTGATAGCGATGACGGAGCCCTCTGAGAGGAGCCTCCCAGCCTCCCTGATTGGGTCTCCGCAATCCACAGGCTCACCGCCTCTGGTCGTCAGGTAGGCCCTCGGCCCGCATTTGGGGCATGCGACTGTCTGGGCATGGAACCTCCTGTTAAGCGGGTTGGAATACTCATCCCGGCAGAAGCTGCACATCGGGAAGTCCCGCATCGTCGTGTTCTCCCTATCGTAGGGGAGCTTCTCGATTATCGTGTACCTCGGTCCGCAGTTGGTGCACGTTATGAAGAAATAATCATGCCTAGGGTCCCCTGGGTCTCTGAGCTCCCTCAAGCACTCTTCGCATATCGATACATCCGGAGGGATGACGGACCCCGAAAGTTCAGATTCCCCGGTGCTCCTATAGATCTCGAATCTCTCATGCTGAGGCTCGCCTTCCAGATGCTCCGTGATTATCTCGTAGATTCGGGCCAGAGGCGGCTTCTTCACCTTGAGGTCCCGCATAAACCTCCGGATGCTCACTTCTCCGCCTTCTATGAGTATCTCTACCCCGGCGTCGCCGCGGTTTCTGACGTAGCCTGAGAGTCCATTCTCAGCTGCTATTCTATAGATGAAGGGGCGGAAACCTACCCCTTGAACTATCCCCCTGATCCGTAACCTCAGACGCAAATCAGCATGCTCCCGCAGGATTTACATGAGAAGCCGTCATCTCACCCTCTCCGACGGGCCTCCCTAAGCGTCGAGATTATTATGTCCGCTATCTCCGCTGAAGCCTCTTGAAGCCTCTCGGATAGGCCTTCCCCAAAATCCAGGGTCTCAGGCTGAATCCCCAAGACCATAACCTCCGCCCCAACGGTCTGTTTGATGAGCCCGGCCATGATGGATAGGGGAAGAGTGTGAGTCGAGAGGACTAGCCCCCCAATCTCCTCCGCTGGGATGAGCCTTGAAGTTCCGGATTCCCCATTAAGCTGCGCCGCGTCTATCATCAGGACATGGGTAGGCTTAAACTGTTCTATTCTGCTGAGAAAGTTTTCTGGGGCTGTTTCGCACTTTATAAGCATCACATTCTCTGGGACTCTTCCCTCGAGGTTCTCGATAACCGTCAATCCGACAGCATCATCCGTCCTAAGGGGATTCCCGATCCCTAAGACGGCGAGCCTCCTAAATCCGCTCAGCCAAGCGCGGAGACTCTCACGCAGCCTCAAAGGCCAATCCGTCATCTATCAGCCGATCCCCTCTCATCCTCGCAGCATGCACATGGCTTGATGATCAATTTAGACGTGGCAGAATATATTTTCATAGCAGAGATGATGGTTCAATCAGCATCGGGCGGCCCCTCAGGGGATGGGGAGGCTAGACCGCTTGGGCTGGGAGGCCCTTCCTTAGGCTCCCCATCAATTCCTCCTTGGAGGAGAAGCCCAGCAGCACCTCGACCGCCGCCTCAATGAAGGTCTGAACGGGAATTATCGTTATCCCCTTCTCCGTGAGCATCTTCTCAGTATCGAAGCCCCTCAGCCTCTCATAATTGTACATTGGGATGATCAGCTTCCGAGCGTACCTATCAGACAGCGCAGCCTCTATCTTCCCCATCCCTCTGTAATCGAGGCCCCCCACCGGCCAGACCTCTCCCCTAGCGGTGATCGCTCCCGTCATCACAACTGTCGGGTCCACCTCTACATTCAGAAACGCTGAGAGCATCGCAACTGCGATCGCCAAGCCCGCTGATGGACCGGAGACCGGAGGCCTCGTTATCCCAGAGGCCACCGCCTGCTTCTCCATCCCCTTCGCCGGGGTGACTATCTCTATGTAAACGTCGTAGTCCTTGAATCTCCAGTCAGCCATCGAGTTTATATGGATAAACGCGTCCTGCGCGCTGGCGAGTATGCTCTCCCCAGCCTCGCTCCCGATCACCTGGATCTTACCGGTTCCCCTAGGGTTCACCACAACCTCGATAACCCCGACTAGGCCCCCGAGCTCCCCCCGCTCTCCAAGAGCGATCAGGCCGTAGCTCTTCCCCACCTCCGGCTTCTGTATCCTGACGGTCTGCTGAACCATCCTCTGCGCCTCTTCTATCGTCTCATCGAATGTCCTCTCCAGCGCCTTCTCGAAGTGGTATATCCTGAGCGGGTAATTGGAGGGCTCAACCTTTTCGAGCTTCTCTATGAGCCTCTCGTCGTCCCGGCTGATCCCGAGATTCTCGAAGAGCCTATTGAGGTCGTCCTTGAAGAGCTTCTCTATCTCCATCGTCTTCTGCTCGCCGTACCTCATCGCCTCTATGAGCTTATGGCATGCCTCGAGCTCCTTAGTCCTAAGCCGATTCGCATCGTCAACGGCGTCAGCTATCTTCCTCGGGCTGAGGATCTTCTTCTCGAATACCTTAAGCACCTCTTCTGGGCTCAGCTTCTTATCCAGTGCGTCTCTGTATCTCCTTAGATGAACCGTGAGGATCTCGAGCTTCTCAGCCCTGTTCTTCGGGTATGTGAAATTGAAATGCCTAGTGAATCTCTCAAGTAGGGCGTCGTCAAGTATCTCAAACCTGTTCGTAGCTCCGATGACAACCACGTTCGTCAATGGGGTGAAGCCGTCCATCTCAGTTAAGAGCTGGGAGACCACCCTGTCCACGACCGGGTCGTGGGTTCCCCTCTTAGGCGCTATCGAGTCTATCTCATCGAAGAATATTATGGCAGGGGCGTTTCTCCGCGCGTCGGCGAAGATGTCACGTATAGTCTTCTCCGGATCCCCGTATCTCCCCTGAAGTATGGAGGGCCCGTTGATGTTGTAGAACCACACGTCATTCTCCCCGGCAATCGCCTTCGCTAGGAGAGTCTTACCAGTCCCAGGCGGGCCGTAGAATATGAATCCCTTCGGGGGGAGATAACCAGCCTTAACGGCGAGGTCAGCGTCGAGTGATAATGAGATCTCCTTGATTATCTCCTCCTTTATCCCGTGGAGTCCCCCCACATCGCTGTACCGTTCTCTCGGGGCGATCCTATTTATGGATCTCCTAGCTGCCTCCGTCTTCTCCTGGTACGTGTACGTCTTCAGCTTCCTCGCAGCCGCCCTGAAGTCATCCAGTGTAACCGTCTCCCCGAGCCTCTCCCTCCTGAACTTTCTCCTCCGGAGCTTAGAGATCAGGCTCTCCTGAATGGGCCTGTACTTCTCATTCATAATTATGTTGAATGCGCTCACTATATCCGCTGGGGTTAAGCGGGTGTTCCCAACGGCGCGTACTGAGTCCTCAAGAGTCTCCACGATCTCTGTTGGATTTAGCTTCATCCCATACTTCTTGCACTGCCTCTTGGCTATCTCGAGGAGCATGTTCCTGTTGGTGCTCGCATCAAGGTCGATCGTGCCGACTATCCCTCTCCTCCGAAGGGTCTCAGTTATAGTCTCATACTCATTCGTCGATATCAGCAGGAGGCAACGATAACTCTTCTTCTGCAGCTCATCGATCTTCTCCAGGAATACGGTCTGAACCCTCTTCTCCTCCATGCCGACCTCGGAGGTCGAGGAGAACCTGCTCCCGAAAGCCTGGAACTCATCGATGAGGATGACGCTTGGCTTCTGGAAGGCCTCACTGAAGAAGCTGCCGAGCTGCTGTGCGCTCCTCCCATACCACATCGTGTAGACATTCTCGGGCTTCAGGGAGGCGTAGCCGACGATCATGCCGTACTTCAAGCCCTCCTCAAAGATCTCTCTCTGACAGATCTCGGCGAAGAATGTCTTTCCGCTTCCTGAGCTCCCCTTTAAGATGAAGACTTTCGGGGGAGGAACCGGGCAGGCCTTCCTTACTTCTGGATCGCGGAATATGTGATAATAGGCGCTCACCAGAATCTTGTTCAGCTCCTTCTCCCTGCCGACAAGGTCATCCTTCGTCGCGGCTGGAAAGTCTGTCCTCTTACGTATCTTCTTAGCCCGCCTCTCAGCCTCTCTCCTCCTCTTCTCCGGGGGCTTCTGAAGGAACCTCCATAATCTATACTGCCAGCTAGATATGTAGAGCAGAGGCGAGAACAGCTTCCTCAGCCTCGGCCTCCTGTACCACCACTGATCTGAGAACTCATCTTCCTCGTACATCTTCAGCTCCTCCCCGAAGGAGTGAATATCGTGAAGCCATATATCTGATAAGCAATGTAGGCGCTTATCAGCAGCACTATCCCAACGATTGCCCATCTGGAGTATGAGATGACTTCATTCTTACTCTTAAAGTAAGTATCCAAGAGGGCGAAGGCGTCTATGTAAGCGATCAGCCCCAAGGCCGCTATGAAGATCGCGGAGTTGATGGGGGTTGGGAGGGTAATAAGATTAGGCGATTGAGATGAACTGTAAATCTCCATTATGATGTTTATCGTCCAGTTCCCGGACCTACGGGAGAATGGGCCATAGAGCTTTATGAAGAAGTTTTTCATCGTGACCTTATCCCCATAATATTATCTGTAGAACCCAAGGCTCCTCGCGTAGACCCCGACTATGTATTCCCAAGTCTTGTTGGCGACGAAGCTGACCGTCAAATTGTAAATTCCAGGCTCAGCGGGCTGAACCCAGACGGCTGAGACCTCTGTTTCCAGCGTTACGTAACGATCTACGTACTTCGTTGATAAGGAAAGGTCGTATGTGCCGCTTCCGCTTAAGGGTGAACATCTAGCCGAAAGGCTTTCGATGGGAGGGCTTATGTACACGGTGAAGACATCATCTTCAAGCAGATCCAGCTCGTAACGTTCCACATTGGGCTCTTCCCCGGCGGTGGGCTCAGTCTCTATGAGGATGGCTTGAAAAAGCAGAATCAGCAGCGTTACAAGCATTAAGTACTTTGTGGACGATGAAGATCCGAGCATCTTTCATCAATACTGTCTTAAGTATGTGTAAAACTCCTCGATAAAGATTTCTCCGGAGAGAATCGTCCCTCCCGATTGCTCATGAGCTCTAGATGGAGAAGCATGAACTCAACAAGAGGGGGTTCCTAACTGTTCCTTTACAGCCCGCATCTCTATTTCCGCATCTCCTCAAGGGGACAGAAACACTTCGGACTTGAGGAGCTTGTATCTCAGATGATGGGGACTTCTCCCCGAGATTATTAGTATCCGGTGGTGCTCCGCGAATCTAATGGCTTCCTCGGACACCCTGCAGGTAGTTAAGATTATCCCCATATCCGCTGTGCTGTCAAGAACCTGCGCCCAGAAGCTGAGGACCTCATCAAGTCTGAGAACTCTATCCCTCACGTTAGATTTGCATTTTATCAGTAGACGTACAGGTGAGACTTCCCTCTTCTCCGCGACCGCATCTACTTCATACGTTATCCCGGAACGTCCCCTAATAGTCTCTGAGACCCTCACGTCAAAACTAAATACGCTGAGCATGCTTGCTATTTCCCTCAGGGGATCATCCTCGAGATCCAACGGGGACCCGAAAATCCCTTTTCGATTCATTGAGACCATCGCCTTTTTATGTGTCTTTTAATATATATCATTTCTCCTTTGCGGTTTATAAGCCACATGAATCATCCGTCCGGAGCCTCTGCATTTCCCTCCTTCTCGGCTTCCCCAACGTCTAGGGCCTTGACGCTCTTCTTCAACTCCGCCTGC
>LUCF01000035.1 GCA_001593845.1 Candidatus Bathyarchaeota archaeon B63
CCGGTTATGCTCTCGAAGAGCGCTATGTAACGCATCTCCCGGTTCGTGAACTTTATTCCCCTAGACATCTCATCTCCTCACCAGCTTCAGTATATCGGAGTCCCCTGGGTCCCTTATGGCCAGGGCGGAGATGGCGAATGGCTTTCCGCATACTCGGCCTAGCTCAACATTGTTCCTAGGGGAGACTATGAGCGGGATTCCGGAGAGCCTGCAGTACTTTTCCAGGTCCAGCCTTATCCTCTCTGGGCAGTTAGATGAGATTATCGCAAGCCGAACCTTACCGGTCATGACGTTCTTTATGGTTGAGTTAGCTCCAAATAAGACTTTACCTGTCTTCACGGCGATCGCTATCGCCTGGTCGAGGTTAACCACCCGTCTTCACCTCTCCGCTCTTAGGCGTTGGGGGGATGGCGGACATATAGATATCCACGAGCCCCGTCCCTATGGGGGCGGACTGACCGACGATCACATTCTCGGTGACCCCCTTCAGGTTGTCGCTCTTCCCCCGGGTAGCCGCATCTATGATGTTCGGTATCGTTATCTCGAAGGCCGCCCTCGCGAGGACGCTTGCCTTCTCCCCGCTCACGCCGTGCCTCCCGATCTGCCTTATCTCGCCTGTGACTGTCATTATGTCCGCGACGAGCATTATGTGCCTCAGATCAACGTCGAGCCCCTGCTCCTCAAGGACGGCTGAGGCCTCCTTTATCAAGGCGTTCCTCGCTGCCTCTATCCCCAATGTGCTGGCGATCTCATGGATGTTATTCGTCGTCGTCTTCGTGGGGTCCACTCCCTCAACCTCCAGGATCTCAGGCAGGTTGGA
Source organism: Candidatus Bathyarchaeota archaeon B63 (assembly GCA_001593845.1). Classification (GTDB taxonomy): domain Archaea; phylum Thermoproteota; class Bathyarchaeia; order Bathyarchaeales; family DTEX01; genus B63. The sequence continues at coordinate 821 of LUCF01000035.1, forward strand.
GCCGTCAGTCCTTATTATCCATCTTCCCTCCTCCTCTGATACGAGGACACGCCTGATCCCCGGGACCCCCTTCACGCGTATGGATGATATCTGGCTTAGGAGCTTCTTTGGGTCTGTGGGCTTCACAGGGTCTATCCGTATCTTCTCATCTTCGATCGTCAATGTATATCTCGGGTTCTCCAGGATCCCCGCGAGGTCATCCATGGTTACGCCCCTCTCCTTCATCTTCGCCGTGTCAGTCTCTATTATTATTCCACCAGTCTCCGGATTTATGAAGACTTGGGTAGCTATGTCCCTGACCGTTGTGTAGAGGATTCGGCGGGCAACCTTGGTTGCCTTCTCCTTGCTTTTGCTGTGTTCCTTATCGAGGTATATCGTCATAATTGGGGTGGAGGGCTCTCTCCTCGCGTCAACTATCTCTATTAGGCGGGGCAGCCCTATCGTCACATTCATCTCCCTGACGCCAGCGTAGTGGAAGGTTCTGAGGGTCATCTGCGTCCCCGGCTCCCCGATTGACTGAGCGGCGACTATCCCTATAGCCTCGCCGGGCTCAACCAAGGCGCGCTTGTAATGCTCAACTGTGGATGAGACCGCCATGTCGACCCCCTTTCTGCTCAGCCTCGCCTTAGAGAGGCTTGCCCTGAGCTCATCGAGCAGGAGGGGGTTCAGCTGATCCTTCACTTCTTCTAGGCGTTTCTCGATGTACTCCTTCGGAGCGGGCTTCCTACGCTCCTCGATGAGCTTTATCTGGTCTACTAGCCGGGTGACATTCACGGCTTTGCCGTGGTCGCTCTTCGCCGGGTCAACCCCGTCCTCCCCATACTTGAACTGTATGATGTCTCCGACTGAGTTCCTGATCGTCCCGTCATATTCGACCCTTAACTGTTCCATGGCGTTTATGAGTCTCCTCTGCATGTAGCCGCTCTGCTGGGTTCGGACGGCCGTGTCGACCAGCCCCTCCCTTCCCCCCATCGCGTGGAAGAAGAACTCAACTGGGTCCAGCCCATCCCTATATGAGGAGTAGACGAAGCCCCTGGCCTTCGGGGAGGCGTCTCCTACATTGAAGTGGGGGAGAGCCCGGTTCATGTAGCCCCTCATTATCCTTTTGCCCCTGACGGACTGCTGGCCGAGGCACGCCGCCATCTGGCCGATGTTGATCGTGGAGCCCCTCGCCCCGCTTCTCGTCATGACCACGCCTGCATTATCCATGCTCAAGTCTGCGTCGGCTATGTCACCGGCCTTCGTCCTCGCCTTTGCGAGTTCGTTCATAACGTATATCTCGAAGGAGTTCTCGAGGGTCTGTCCAGGCAGCCTCTCCAAGGTTCCCCTTTTGAGCTGCTCCGTGAAGGCTGAGACCCTCCGCTCCGCCTCCCTTATGGCCCTATGGATCTTCTTCTTGGCCTTCGGGGAGAGGTCGAGGTCATCATAGGAGAAGGAGAACCCGCGGATCGTTATGAACCGTGTGAGGAGACTGCTTATCTTATTGAGGAAGGCCCTTCCAGCCTCTGTCCCGTAATCCTTTATGATCCTGTGTAGGATGCTCTCAGACTTCTCGGCTCCTATCGAGTTCTTATCGATCACCCCGCAGATCAGGTTGCCGTTCTTTATGACCACGTAAGCATCGTATGGGCATTCCTCCCGCAAGCAGACGTCGCAGTTCCGGCATATGCTTGCCTTCAGGGAATAGCTGAAGTCCTTTGGGAGGAAGAGGCTGAATATCTGCTTTCCAGTCCACATCTCCTGAGGCTTCTTCACCGCAGGCTTTGGCAGCTCACCCTCATACCCAGCCGCGATGAGTATCTTACAGACCTCCTTCTTGTTTAGGAGGGTTGATTTACGCGTGAGCAGGTACGCCGCGGAGATGAAGTCCCTAATCGCGCCTATTATCGGCCCCCCGAATCTCGGAGAGAGAATGTGATCTTGAACCTGCATGAGGATTCGGGCTTCTGTCTGGGCCTCCTCGCTCTGGGGTACGTGGAGGTTCATCTCGTCACCATCGAAGTCGGCGTTGTAAGGCGGGCAGACGCAAAGATGAAGCCTGAAGGTCTTGTATGGGAGGACCTTGACGTAGTGGGCCATGATTGACATCCTGTGGAGCGAGGGCTGACGGTTGAATATGACCACATCGCCGTCGCGTAGGTGCCTCTCGACTATGAATCCCGGCTCGAGCGACTCGGCTATCTTCTCCCTGTCCAGGACGAACTCCAGCCTAACCCTCTTGCCGTCCGGCCTCACGATGTAGAGGGCTCCCGGATACTTGTCCGGGCCGTTCCGGATCAGCCTCCTCATCTCCTCTATGTTCCAATGCGTTACCTTCTCTGGGACTGAGAGCTTCTTGGCCACCTCCAGCGGGACGCCGACCTCGTTGATATCAAGATTTGGATCTGGGCTGATCACTGTTCTAGCTGAGAAGTCAACCCTCTTCCCGGAGAGGTTAGTTCTGAATCGTCCCTCCTTCCCCTTGAGCCTCTGAGAGAGCGTCTTCAGGGCCCTCCCGGAGCGGTGTCTAGCCGGCGGTATCCCTGAGGACTCATTATTGAAGTACGTTGTGACGTGATACTCGAGGAGCTCCGTTAAGTCCTGGATTATCAGGGTTGGGGCTCCAGCCTCCAGGTTCTCCTTGAGCCTCTCGTTGATGCGGATTATATCCACGAGTTTATGGGTGAGGTCATCCTCCGATCTTATGCCCGACTCAAGGGTTATGGAGGGCCTAACATAGACCGGGGGGACCGGTAGAACCTGGAGGATCATCCACTCCGGCCGGGCATGTTTAGGGTCGAAGCCCAGCAGCTTGAGGTCCTCATCGGGTATCCTCTCGAACCTCTCACGTATCATGCTGGCGGTCAGCCGCTGGGCGCCCTCCTCAGTATGCTCGTAGAAGACCGTCGGCTTCGTGAATTCGATCTTATACTGCCTCGCGCCGCAGTGCGGGCACTCCATACTCGCCTTCGCCTGTTCGAGTAAACTCCGGTAAAGCGAGTCCGGCACCGAGCCTAGAAGCCTCTTAACCCTCTCCCGCTGGTTCTCCGCCCGTTTAATCGTCCTATCAGAGAGTAAGATCCTCCCGCAGTTTCTGCAGAATGACTGGAGGAGATCATGGATGTTCTTTGTGAACTCGACGTGGATTATTGGGACGGCGAGCTCTATATGCCCGAAGTGCCCTGGGCATCTGGTGGCGGTGTTACCGCAGGTTCTGCATCTCTGACCGGGCTCCAGGACCCCCAGCCTGTTATCCATAAGACCGGATGGGATTACAGCCCCATCCTCATCGTATGTATCCGCCGTCTGAATCTCGACCACGGAGAGCTTCCTTATCTCCTGAGGTGAGACTATCCCGAAACGGATCGCCTCGATTATCTTCCCGAAGGATTCCTCCAACGCCATCTCATGCCCTCTCCTTAAGGACCAGCCTGGGCGAGATGCATAGGCTCATGAGCTCTTGGAGGAGGAGCTTAAAGGCGTAGGAGACCTGTACCGGGGATATCCTAGCCTTGTCCTCGCAGACCGTGCAGACATACTTCCGCTGCTTCATATCGTAGTATGCTATGTAACCGCAGTTCTCGCAGACGTAGAGGACGTACTTGTCCGACTCCTCTAGAAGCCTGTCCCTGAGGAGCATGGCAGCCCCATGGCCGATTAGGCAGTCCCTCTCCATCTCCCCGAACCTCAGCCCCCCACCCCTCGCCCTTCCCTCCGTGGGCTGCCTGGTCAGCATCTGGACCTGGCCCCTAGCCCTCGCATGGATCTTATCCGCGACCATGTGATGGAGCTTCTGATAGTAGATTATGCCCGTGAAGACCTCAACCTCGAACTTTTCCCCTGTCACGCCGTTGTAGAGGACCTCCCGGCCTGTATAGCTGAACCCAAGGTCGATGAGCATCCGTTTGAGTTCGTCTCCTCCTTTGTTGACGAATGGGGTTCCGTCTATGGGTTCTCCCTTGGCCGCCGCCGCCTTGCCTGCTATCGACTCGAGGAATTGGCCTATCGTCATCCTCGAGGGGAATGCATGGGGATTAATTATTATGTCTGGAACTATACCGTCCACGCTGAACGGCATGTCCTCCTGCGGGACTATCATCCCTATGACGCCCTTCTGGCCGTGACGAGATGCAAACTTGTCCCCTACCTCCGGCACGCGTTCATCCCTCACCTTAACCTTTACAAGCTTGCTGCCCTCACTCGTCTCCGTCAGGAATACGGCGTCGACGATCCCCTTCTCCGAAGGCCTCATGTCTATCGAGGAGTCCCTCATGCTCGGGCCCCTTATCTCGAACTCCTTGTACTCCTCGAGGAAGCGGGGCGGGCTTATCCTCCCTATCAGGACGTCTCCGCCATTAACTTCGGATTCGACGCTGACTATCCCATCCTCCTCGAGGAAGCGGTAATACTGCTCGCCTCGGTAACCGCGGATCCCGGACTTCGGAACCTCTATCCTGTCCCTCAGCCCCCCCAAGTACTGGAGGCACTCAGCCTCGTATATCCTGTAGAAGGTCGACCGGGCTAGCCCCCTCTCTATCGAGGCCTTGTTGAATATGAGGGCGTCCTCCATGTTGTATCCCTCGTATGAGAGGACGGCGACGACGCAGTTCTGGCCTGAAGGTCGGAGGTTGTATCCTATAACCTCCATAGGCTTGGTCTGGACCAGCGGCTTCTGCGGATAATGAAGTATGTGAGCTCGGGAGTCAACCCTCAGCGGGAAGTTCGCCGCGTATATGCCTAGGGCCTGCTTAGCCATCGCGGACTCGTATGAGTTGCGTGGGGACTGGTTATGCTCGGCGTAGGGGATGAGGGACGCGCAGATACCGAGGATCGAGTATGGGGTGATCTCGAGGTGCGTGTGATCCGGGGTGACCTTTTCAGGGTCCAGGGCGATTAGGGCGTTCTCCTCCTCCTCGGCGTCCAAGTACTCGATGATGCCGCGTTTTATCAGGTCGTCCCATGTCCACTCCTTGTTCCTTATCTTCTCTATCTCCTCCGGCCCCAGCTTCGGCTTTCCGTTCTCGACGATTATGAGGGCGCGTCGGACCCTCCCCTCATCGCAGTTCACGTATATCTCGGCGTTTCTCCCATTGACAGATGGGAAGTACGCGACGTTTATCTCGGATGAGACTTCCCCCCTTCTCCTCCCCTCTCTCAGCTCCCTCACGAGCTCTTCTGGGCTGCTGTGATACCCGACTGGGCAGCCGTCAACGAATACCTTGGCCCCTGAGATGCGTAGTTCCTCATCCGCCTCTTCGATGGGCACGACTCCCCTTTCGCGGAGCATCCGCTTAACCTTCTCAGAGTCGTAGCCGACTGAGATGAGGGCTGAGAGGGCGAGGTTCTTCACCAATCCGCAGTTCGCCCCCTCAGGGGTCTCGTTCGGGCAGAGCCTCCCCCAATGGGTTGCGTGGAGGTCGCGGGCTTCGAAGTTCGGCTGGCTGCGGCTGAGGGGTGACTGGAGCCTCCTAAGGTGGCTGTACGCGGAGATCATGTTCGTCCTGTCTAGCAGCTGCGTTATGCCAACTCGGCCTCTTCCCCAGTTACCCGTCGCGAGTGAGTGTTGAAGCTTATCCGTGATTATGCCCGGCCTCACGGCGATTGAGATGCCGAGCATCCTCCTCTTCGTGCCCATCCTCTCGAGCTGATACTTTATGTCTCGGCAGAGGTTCCTGAAGGCGACCCTGAATAGGTCTGAGAGGAGGGGCCCGGCGAGCCTTAAACGTTTATTCTTGAAGTGATCCTTATCGTCTGGCTCCCTTCTCCCAAGCTTCAGCTCGATCGCCCTGCAGGCCATCTCCCCGAGGAAGAAGGCCTTCTCCCTACGTGACTCCTTCGTCCTCCCGATGTGGGGGAGGAGGTTCTTATCGATTATGCTCTCGGCCTTAGCCAGCCTGTAACTCCTTATCTGCCCATGAGCCGCGCGGTTTCCTATGTATAGGAGGGCATCCTCAACCGTGTCGATCTCGCCGGCAGCCTCAAATGAGGCTTCGAGTTCGCCTTGAACTGCCGCGTCTGGGGAGACTGCCTCGGCTATCTCCTTGTCCGATCTCATCCCGAGGGCCCTCATCATTATGACGAATGGGACCTCCGCCGGTACGCCTGGGACTGAGATGTATATGCCCCCGTCGGCCTTTATGCGGAGTTCTATCCGCGCCCTGAACCCGACGGTCGTCGAGAAGACCTTCGCCTCGTATATCGGGTTTGCTCCTCTCGTATCGATGTCGACGAGTATCCTGTTTGGGGCGAGGTCCTCGATGGCGACTATGACGCGTTCTGAGCCGTTGATTATGAAGTATCCTCCGGGGTCAAGTGGGTCCTCCCCCTGCCTCACAAGATCTTCGAGGGAGAGCCCGGAGAGCAGACAGAACTTGGACTTAAGCATGATTGGCAAGTCGCCTATGTAGACTAGCTCCTTATCCATCTCCTTACCGTTAACGATCGGCGTCATCTCCACGGATAGGGGCATCGCATAGGTGAGGTTCCTCAGCCTAGCCTCCATCGGGTAAATCTCATGACGGGTTCCGTCGACCTCAGTCATGTAAGGTCCATAGATAACGTCGCTCTCGGCCTCCCTCACGATGTATACCCGGCCGAACTTTATCTTGTAGGGGCCTTCTGGAACCTCGATCTCTACCTCGCCAACCTCATCTATGACCTGCTGAAGGCCGCGCTCCACAAACTCGTTGTATGAGTCTAGGTGCTGCCTAACCAGCCCCTTCTCCTCGAACATCGCCTTCTGAATTAAGAATGCCTCTTCAGGACTAATCAATAACCTTAATCCTCCCTTGGAGCGGATGGCTCCTCAAACCAGATGTCTTCTGGCAGATTCTATACTCTCCATAGCCGCATGATCCGCTATTATGATTTGCCAATAAGAAAAATTCATCATTAAGTATAACTCTATTGGTGAGCTCCACCATACTTGAAGAGCCATCCCCTTCCTTTAGGCTTCTCAATGTAACGAGAGCTAATATTTAAGGATTACTTTCGGAGGTTCTGTTGAATCTTTCGGTGTTCTGAATCGGTGTTGAAAGTTCGGTGGTATGCCTTTAAGTAGGTAATAAAAGATTTATTTTCTTACCGCACTC
>LUCF01000036.1 GCA_001593845.1 Candidatus Bathyarchaeota archaeon B63
GGGCTGATCAGCCGTTAGGCCTATCATCCAATCCTCTACGCCGCTCTCCCGGCAGAGGGTCTCCTCGATCACACGTATACCCGTCGGCTCCGCTAGGCGCTTCGCCTCCCCCCTGAGCTCCAAGTATCTTCTGTCGAGTATTATCCGGAACTCCCTCCTCTCAAGCCCCTCAGCCAGCCTCGGGATCTTCAGCCTTATCAGGGCGTATGCCTCCTTATTCGTTAGTCTGAAGAATCCGGGGGACATCTCGTCACGGAGAATCCTGAGGGCCCTCCCAAGCATCGTCCACCCAATCATATTCAGCCTATCGTCCCAGAGGTAGGAGTAGGTCCTCACGAAGTCCCTCATCCACCTCTCCTTAAGTTCCTCGGGGAAGGCCTGTTCATCCTCATCGAGCGACATGGCGCATGCTATCTCTGACGGCTTATATGACGGCTCGCCGAGCGGCCTACCCGGTGTGCTTATGATGAAGCGGTAGATGTTATCCGCGTTGTCCAGGTCTGGGAATCCGTGGAGGAAGCGGGAGAGCCTGTGGTGACCCCCGATTATCGATGAGATCTCCGATAGGTCAAGCCCATAACTGTCCAGAACATGCCTGTCCCTCAGCGGGCTGCTCTCGAATGCGAACTCAACGGCTTCCTCATGGCTGAAGCCCAGAACCTCCCTCATGACATGGTCTGAGAGGTGGGGGAAGGGGCCTACGCCTACATCGTGAAGCGTTGCGGCGGCTGTTAGGAGCATCTTCTCATCCCTGTTGCTCCCGGAGACCATGAGGGAGAGCTCCCCGACGCTGAGTGAGTGCTGGAATCTGGAGGCTGTGGCTACCCTTGACCCCACCCATCCGGGAACCGCTGAGAGCTCAATATGCCTCAGCCTCTGAAGCACCCACGTCTCGGAGAGCTCCCTCAGGAGGGATCTTCTCCTGTCCTCGGTCTTCAAATGTTATCACTTTCTCCTGTTTAGCGGCCAGCCTCTCCTTAAATATGGCACCAGCATCTAGATAAAACCTCCAGCACCTGGGAAGCGGAGGCGGCTAGCTCATTAGGGAGCTACCCATCCTCGGCGGATCACCAGGCTTTTCCATGCGTTCATCTCTCCCCGCGATCTCCCTGAGGAACCTGATGATCTCCTCCTCCTTTGAGAAGATCTTGGTTGAGTACCACTCAAAGAATGGGCTTGGCTCGAATGGGTAGAAGACGTAAACGAACTTCGCCATGCCCTTAGCCTGGATCATCTCGCTCACGACTCCAGCGGAGAGCTGCTCGCGTGGGTGATACACGATCACGTATTGGCAGCTCTCTATTATCTTGTAGTCGGTATCGATGATCTGAGCCCTGATGTTCTTTATCGCCGTCTCGATGTCCCAGTATTCGAGCTCGTACTTTCTGGGGCCATCCGCATACCTTATGACGATGCTTATCTTCTCCGGTAGATCCCTGCCCCTTCTCAAAGCCTCATTCTTCATCCTCCTCCAGATCTCAACCATGTCCCAGTCCTTGATCATGTAGGGGTCGAAGACCGTGTAGTAGGGCTGGAGGGCTTCAGCGAATCTCCGGACCTTCCTGAAGAACTCCTCGGTCTCCCCCGTTATCGGATGGCTGAGGTAGACCTTCTTCTTATGCCTGTTGAAGATCAGGTCGCTCAGCAGCTCAACCCCATGCTCCCTCGCTACGAGATAGAACTCCTTGTGGGGGGTGAAGGCGCGGGAAAGCTCATAGACCCCCATCACCTCGGCTCTTCTCCACTGCGCAAGCTCAACAAGCGTGAAGTTGTACTCCCTCCACTGCGGGTCCATCTTCAGCCTCTCCCTCACCCTTATTAGGTCATCGATCACGACGAGGAACATGTCTGGGTTGAGCGCCTTCACCTCATCGTGCCTCAGGCCCTCATAGGACTTCCCCTTCCACTCAAAGTGGTACGGCGTGCTTATTATGTGAACTCCGTCCTTCTTCTTGATCTCCTCCGTTATCCTCCTAAGCGCTGAGGCCCTGAAGGACTCTAAGGTGCCGGGCTTGCTGTCGTAAAAGTCCAGCACATTCAGCTTATTCAGCGTGAAGCCCCGCTTCTCCGCCTCCTCCACGATGTAGTCGAAGAGGTGATAGTAATGAAACTCATGAGATGATTCTAAGGCTTGGAGGTACTCATCCCTCCCAGCTCCGGGCTGCCCAGTGCAGATGACCACCGTCCTATTCAACCCGAGGCATCCCCGCTACTATCTGATCCGATGTGACTGATAAGACTTCTGAGGCTCCATCCACGATGCGATCCGCCTGAAAGGCTCAGCAGACCCAGTTAAGGGTTTATGGCGCCTTCTCCCCATGCACGCATCATAGGGCTTGGTAAATGCTTAATTACTCAGTATGCACTTTGATAATGGTGTTGAGTTGTCCCGTCGGGGTAATGAGTGTGGTCCGAGATTTTGACCTGAAAATAAGCCAATTCGAGGATCTCCTACAGAAGATAACGGCGAAGACGGCGAGCGGCGTCGTCATGGAGAGGATGGGCCCCTCGGAGATCTGGAGCCAGTCAGAGAGAGACGTCACCACGCTTAGGAGCCTAGCTAAGCAGCTGAGAGACTACATGCTTCTTTTGAGGCCGGAGAGGGCGGCGACTATAAGGAAGAGATTCACAGCGTTAATGAAGCCCCTCAGCGCCTTCGAGGAGATTCTGATGCGGAAGCCTGAGGGGTCCCCGGATGACTCTCGTAACGCTTTGGAGGAGTTGAGGAAGGCAACGATCGAGGGCTCGAGCCTTCTGGAGCTGGCGAAGGAGATCAGAGACAATCCATCCGAGAGCATCTCCATAATCCTGAGGCTTAAGGAGGTCTACGACGCTAAGGAGTATCTCTCCGCTATACCGATTCCAGAGGCGACCTACGTCCGATTTGAGGGGTTGAAGAAGGAGATGAAGGGCCTCAGATTATCCATCGCTGGCTTGGAAAGGGCCTTGAAGGACCTCAAGGACAGCATGGAAGCAGTCTCAGCTGAGATCTCCAAGTTCCGCCCTGCCTCTGAGGGGGGAAGGGGCGGGGAAGCCGTGAGCTCAACCCCCCAAGCCGAGGGGAATGAAGAGTAAAGCAGCCCAGGATAATCATGGGAGGAACGGAAGGAGCAGTCAGGAGATGCATGGACCTTCGATGGTCGACATAACCGGTAAGCCCGTCTCCTATAGGGAGGCGGCGGCGAGGGGTCGGATAAGGCTGAGAGCCGAGACCATCAAGCGGATCAGGGAGGGGAAGATAGAGAAGGGAGACCCCATCTACGCCGCGAGGATCGCTGGGATCATGGCGGCGAAGAGCACAAGCAGCATCATCCCGCTTTGCCATCCGATCCCCCTGACGAACGTCGAGGTTGACGTGAGGGTCTCCGGCCCGGACACTGTTGAGGTTGAATCAACCGTCAAGACGAGGGCCCAGACGGGGGTGGAGATGGAGGCGCTCGTGGCGACGGCCATCGCCCTGCTCACGATCTGGGACATGACGAAGCAGTACGAGAAGGATGAGGAGGGCCAGTACCCCTTCACGGCCATAGAGGACATAATTGTAGTCCGGAAGGTCAAGGCGGGCCAGAGATGAGCAGGACGGCTGAGAGGCACAGGGCTGAGGCGCCTAAGCATCTGGGCTTCGCCGTCATCATCTGCAGCACATCTAGGTTCAGGGATCTCTCCGAGAAGGGCAGGGCGGATGACCCATCAGGCGACATCATCGTGAAGGCCATCCGGGGGGCTGGTCACCGCGTCGCCGCGCGGAGGATAGTCCCGGATGACAAGGATGAGATACAGCGCGCATTGATGAAGGCCCTGAAATCCAGGAAGACGGATGTCATAATCACCTCAGGTGGGACGGGCATAAGCAGGGGGGACGTTACGATCGAGGCTGTTCAGCCGTTACTCGATAAGGAGCTACCTGGGTTCGGCGAGATCTTCAGGGCCCTCAGCTACGAGGAGATAGGCCCAGCCGCCGTTCTAACCCGTGCATTAGCTGGGGTGGCGAGGGGAAAAGCGGTCTTCTGTCTACCCGGCTCTCCTCAAAGCGTCTCCCTGGCCCTCGAGAAGATCATAATACCAGAGGTAGGCCACATCATCAAGCATGCCCGTGAAGGGTAAAGCTAAGAGATTTTTTCCAATAGTCCTCAGCCGCGCTTGAGGAGCCCTCCCAGACGCTTCGGATCATCCTCCACTCTTGAGGTAGGCGATCATCTCATCGTCCAAGCCGAGCCACCTGGCGATACCCATCCCCATCTCCGGATTGTTCTGCATAATCACCCGGAGGAACGGGATCACATCCTTCGCAGCTCGGTCGGCTGAGATGTGGCATCTCCTCCCTATCATCAGGCCGATTGCCCTCAGCCTGCCCCTCTCAGCCTTCGACTTGGACATCGACATTATCCTGGATGGGAACCTGAACGGCGTCCAGCCGTGAGCCTTCCGGCTCCATGAAGTTGCGACCCCAGCGGACATGAAGTCTATGTAGTACCGCATAAGCCTCCAGTCCTGGGTAGCGGCGATCCTTCCCCGATAGACATCAGCGAGGGAGAGCATATCCATGGCCGAGGCTAGCTCCCCCGGATCCTTTATGTGGTATGGGAGGTTCTCATAGATCCACTCAAGAAGCATATCCAGGTCCACGTCAGCCTCATTCACGGCCCTCAGGGCGCCTGATACGTTCCCCGCATAGAGTATCCTCCTAAGTATATTGAAGATCACCTCCTTCCGGTCCCTGCTGCTCAGCCAAGCGACATCCTCGAATGTCAGACGCTTCCTTCCCTGGGCGAGCGCCTGGAGATCGTTGATGGCCGACCTCACATCACCCCTCGCCCTCTCCGCGATTAGCTTAAGGGCATCCGGCTCAGCCTCTATCCCCTCTAGGCTGCAGATCTTAGCCAGCAGCCGTCTTATCTGCGTCTTGGTCGGCTTCTTGAACTCTACGAGTTGACAGGACTTTCTGAGCGTTGAGAATCGGGGGTTATAGGCGTCGTTCGCTATCAGTATGATCGGCGACCCGGTTTCCTTCACTATCTTGGTTATCTCCCGGAGTCCACCTCGATCGGCGCTCCCAGTTATCCCGCCGAGCTCATCGAAGAGGATCAGCCTCCTCTTCCCGAAGAGGGTTCCATACCTGCTCGATCTCCCGGCGAACCTCTGAATGGCCTCGGCGGTCCTATAGTCGCTCGCGTTGCTCTGGACGAGCTCCATATTCAGATCATTAGCTAGGGCCTCAACCGTCACGGTCTTCCCGGTTCCTGGAGGCCCGTACAGGAGCAGGGCCCTCTTCTTTGGGGGCTTCCTCTCCCACTGCCTTATCCACTCTAGGATCTTCTTCTTCGCGTCCTCGTTCCCTATCACTTCGGAGAGCGTTCTAGGCCTGTACTTCAGGGTCCAGGGTATGTTCAAGATGTCATCCCCTTCTGATGGCCTCCCCCGCCTCGACGAACTTCGCCAGGAGGGCGCTGAGCTGGATCTCCTCATTCGATCCCTGGAGAAGCCTGTAGTCCGTCTCGCCTATTATCTCCATGATCTTCACCTTCCATCTCTCCGGTATGTTGAGCCTGAAGACCTCGCTGTGGATCTGGGCGAGGATGTCTGAGCCCGCAAGGCCGTACTTGAGGAGGAGCTCGCGGAGCTTATTCCGGGCCTCGATGAATCCCCCATTCAATGCCGTGAGCATCATCTCCCTAACGTCAGCCGGGTTCGCCCTTCCAACGACGGAGTAGACGGTCTCCTCGTCTATGGGCTTCCCGGTTGAGGCGGCGGTCTGGAGGACATTGATCGTCCTCCTAAGGTCTCCCCCGCCTATCTCGACTATGGCCTTTACCCCGTCATCGGTGATCGTGAGGCCCTCCTGCTCCGCGATGTACAGTATCCTCTTTATTATCTGCTCCTCCGGCAGGTACGTGAACCTGAAGGGGGCGCATCTTGACTGTATAGGCTCGATTATCCTTCCGCTGTAGTTCGCTATTAGTATGAACCTAGCCGTCTCCGTGTACCTCTCCATAGTCCGCCTGAGGGCCTGCTGAGCGTCGCTGGTCATGTTATCCGCCTCGTCCAGAATTAGGATCTTGAAGGGAACCTCCCCTATCGACTTAGTCCGGGCGAAGGTCTTCACGGTCTCCCTAACGACGTTTATGCCCCTCTCATCGCTCGCGTTCAGCTCCATTATGTACTCATGATATCCAGGCCCGTAGAGGTCATGGGCCAGGCAGAGAGCCGCCGTCGTCTTCCCCGTCCCAGGAGGCCCGGCGAAGATGCAGTGGGGGATGTTCCTCGCCTTGACGAAGCTCTTAAGCCTATTGACTATCTCTTCCTGGTCGATTATGTCGTCGAGGCTGCGGGGCCTATACTTCTCAGTCCACATCTCATAACTCAATCTTCTGCACCCTTCGGATAGATCAGGAGTTCCTCAATACCTGAATATGTCTAGGAGGCTATTAAGCATTAGATCGGCCAATGGTACAATTAAAAAGCCTCCTGGAAGATTATCTTAGATCCGTGACGGGAGATGCCCACGGAAAAGGCGTACGCGGTCTCCTGGATAGACAAGAACAAAGAGAGGATCATAAGGATCAGCGATGAGATATGGAGGTTCGCTGAGCTCGGCCTGATCGAGCATAAATCCTCATCCCTCCTGATCCGGGAGCTCGAGAGGCATGGATTCAAGATTCGACGCGGAGTAGCTGGGATGCCGACGGCCTTCATCGCTTCCTACGGGGACTCAAGGCCGATCATAGCGATAATGGGCGAGTATGACGCCCTACCCGGCCTCTCACAGAAGAAGACCCCTCATAAGGAGCCTCTGAAGCCCGGAGGCCCCGGTCACGGGTGCGGCCATAACATCCATGGGGCAAGCGGGTTGGCTGCCGCCCTGGCCGTCCGATACGCAGTTGAGAAGTATGGGCTGGAAGGGACCATACGGTTCTACGGCTGCCCAGCTGAGGAGAACTTCAGCGGGAAGGTCTTCATGGTGAGGGATGGATTCTTCAGCGATGTGGATGCCGCCCTAAGCCATCATCCAGACACGATGAATGGGGCCAACTTGAAGAGCTGCCTGGCGGTCAACTCCGTTAAGTTCCACTTCTACGGCGAGGCTGCTCATGCGAGCTGGTCCCCGCATCGGGGCAGAAGCGCCCTTGACGCTGTTGAGCTGATGAACATCGGCGTCAACTTCCTCAGGGAGCACATCATTCAGGACGCTCGGGTACACTACATGATAGAGAGGGGAGGGGAGCAGCCGAACATAGTTCCAGAGTACGCTCGGAGCTGGTACTACATCAGGGCGCCTGAGAGGGAGCAGGTAGAGTTCATTCACGGCTGGATCCTGGACATCGCTGAGGGAGCCGCGAAGATGACGAGGACCAGGCTCCGGCAAGAGTTCATCGGTGGACTCTACAATAGGATACCCAACAGGGCGATATCCGAGACTATAGTCAGGAACATGCGTGAGATAGGCCTCCCAGAATACACGGATGAGGATCTGAAGTTCGCTGAGGAGATCGCGAAGACCATACCCTCAGAGATGAAGATCGAGGAGCTGAGGAGATCAAAGAGGCCAGGATGGGAGCGGCTGATCGGGAAGATCCTCGACGATGAGATCCCAGATCCATGGGGGGAGGGAGAGATAAGCCACGCAAGCACGGACGTTGCGGATGTCAGCTGGCAGACGCCGACAGTCGAGTTCAGCACAGCCGCATGGGTTCTCGGGACTCCTGCCCACTCATGGCAGGCCACGGCTCAAAGCGGCGTAGGGCTTGGGCATAGATCCCTCATCTTCGCAGCGAAGGTCATGGCTGCAACGGCGATCGACCTCATGATGAGCCGGGATCTCCTAAGGGAAGCCAAAGAGGAGCATAGGCGGAGGCTCGGGGGAAGAAAA
>LUCF01000037.1 GCA_001593845.1 Candidatus Bathyarchaeota archaeon B63
ATCCACAGAGGCCCCGGCTCAAAATGCACGGAATGCGAGTACTTCCGGGTCTGTGTAGGGAATGTTGAGCCTGGCCGGGTCTATGAGATCAGGAGGCTCCGCGATAAGACCCATTTCTGCAGGCAGTACGAGATGGAGATGCGCGTAGTGGAGGTCGTGAATGCGAAGATCCAAGCAGCGATTCCAGCGAAACAGGCTATCCCCGGCGCGATAATAACCTTCAGGACGCCAGCATGCAGGGAGGAGGGATGCGGAGCCTATGAACTCTGCTTCCCGGAGGGCTTAAGGTCTGGGGATCGATGCGAGGTCCTGGAGGTCACTCAGAGCGTTGAGTGCTCCCTCGGCTCCCCTCGGAAGAGGGTGCTGCTTCAGCTGGCTCCGGCTTCTTGAAGGTCTCCATGAAGGTGACCGTCCTCTTCTCCGGGAAGAACCTCGTTATATCCATGAATATCCCCCTCTTCGCCAATTGGAGGCCCTCGATGTAGAAGGCCTCCTCCGGAATAGTCACGGTCACCCCGTTCTTCTTTATCGTTATCTTGAACTTTCCGATGTCGACCTGAGGGATCCTCCTATGAATCAGGGCGGAGATCTTCTCCCTTGAGGTTCTAAGCCTCCTCTGAACGGTAACCTCGTAGATGAGCGTCTTCCCAGCGAGCGGCGGATTAAAATCAAGTAGCACCCTGCCTGAGCCTATCGTCCTCACAGTCGCTAACCTCCCATCCACCTGTAGCTGCATCCCGACCTGCGGGGTTATCCCCTGAGCTCTGAGCTTTCTTAGGGGATAAAGCCTAATCTTGTTGGGGTCCCTCTCCCCGAAGCCCTTCTCCGGAGGAATCTCGATCCTCTCCTTCTTCCCAGGCTCCAGATTCAGGAGGCCCTCATCTAGGGCCTTCAGAACCCAGCCCTCCCCGACCACAACAAGCATCGGCTCATACAGTGCGCCTTCCTTGTAGATGCCCTCTTCTTTGGCTACCTCTTCGATGGTCGTGTCGAAGATGTCTCCGGTCTCCGATACCCTTGCAACGTAGTCTATTAGGATGAAATCGCCCTTCTTGAACGGCATCGATCAGACCTCGCAGGGACTAAAACGTTAGTTGTTTCATATCTTTTAAACGTTACTTCTCCGTTCTCGGCCCTCTTGTCCTCTCTTATAAGGAGTGAAACTCAACGTGAACTTCCCCTCCCCCAACCGTGGCTGAGGCGTAATCGCCGTGTCTAGCAGGGCCGGGATTGATTATCATGGTCTCACCTATCCTATCTTCGCCCCTCGCCTCGTGGATGTGCCCGCAGAAGACGATGAGAGGGCTCCTCTCCTCGATGAACCTCCTTACGCTCCTGCTTCCAACATGGAGGCCGAACCTCGTCCTGTCGAGCCTCGTACCCTTGGGAGGGGCATGCGAGAGAAGCACGAAGCCTTCATCATCGATGAGGCGGCTCGCTGCGTGATTCAGCTTGGCCATTATCTCCTCCTCCCTGATCTCGAATGGGGTGTGAAAAGGTGTAGGCGGGCTTCCCCCAACCCCGATGAAGGGCACCCCGCCTGTGGAGAAGGCCTCGCCGTGGAGAACCCTGACGCCCTCAAGGTCTACGCCGAGGAGCGATGGGGGGTCACAGTTTCCCGGCACGAAGAGGACCGGCAGCCTGAGCCTGGTGAATAATGAGAGCAGACGGGTGGCCTCCCTAAGCGTGCCGAAGTTGGTGATGTCTCCGCATATAAGTATGGCCTCCGCATGCTCCTCCTCAGCCCTCGCTACGAACCGCTCAACCATCAATTCGTCCCCGTGGAAGTCAGAGCCGACTATAAGCTTCACGTCGGCCACCTCTGGGGGGTCATGCGTCGCGGAGATGAAGCGGGAGGCCTGGAGCCCTTCTCGCCTCGGGTGAGGTTGTCTGCTCCATCTTTTCCCATGCGGTTTTTGCGAAGGCCACGGCCTTCTGCGGGTACTCCTCAACCTCTATCTCGGCTATAACCGGGAATGGTGTTGGAACAGCCAAACCCCAGAGCATGGCCTCATGGTCAGCCAAGCCGGGCAGGTAGTCCCTAAGCCTCTCCGATCCATACTCCGTATATTGGAGTATGGCGTCCTGATCGTTCCCGCTCTTCAGCCTGAAGCAGGCGACGGAGTTGCATTGGGAGATCACGCTCTTCAGTACGTATGCGGGCCTCTGAGTGAGGAGGATCAGCCCCACATTGTATCCTCCAGCCTGGCTGGCGGTCTCGATCATCGAAGCCTTCACTCCGGACTGCGCGGCTGACTCCCTCATCTCAGATCCCCTCTCAGGGGCGAAGTACTGCGCCTCCTCAATCGAGATTATGCATGCGAAGTCCCCGTAGTCCTTCCTTTCCATGGCGTATCTTCTCACGTTATCGAGTATGTACTTAGCCGTCCTCTGCTGGGCCTCGATGTCAGCGTTCACGGAGAAGTCTATGATCAGCACGAAGTTCTTCTTTATCTCCGTGACTATGTCTAGGGGTTCAACCCTCTCATCTATGAAGGCGCCCTTGTTCTCTAAGAACCACTCTATGCCGATCAGCGCCTTCTCTTGGCTCTTCCGGGTCTTGTAGACTACCCCCTTCTCGAGTATCTCTTCAATCTTGATCAGTATGTTATCCCTGCTGATCTCTGCACCCTCGTTCTGGAGGGAACGAACAGCATCTATTAGGAGGCTTCTCTCCCTCCCCCGCAACTCAAGCTTATCCGCTATAGCCGCGGGGTCCGATATGCCTGGGGTGAACTTCGTGTATGGGAGAACCTTAGCCCCGTACCTCTTAAGGCTGTTATACTCCCCCCTGATGTCGAATATGACGAAGTGCGGCCTAGGCCTCAGACGTGAAGCCTTAGCAACCATGTTTATTATGAAGCTCGACTTCCCAGATCTGGTCATACCTGCGACGAACATGTGCCCCTTAGCTATCGAGTTGAGGTCTATGTAGACCGGTATATTGGTCCCCCGCGCCTTCCCTATCTCGAGGAGGAGGACGTCGCTCTCCCTTATCTCCGGGATGAAGAACCTCCTGAGAGCCTCCTCGCTCGGCTCATAGACGATGTCCCAGGGTGAAGGCGCCACCTCCATCATACGCCATTTCCCCTTCTCATCATAATAGCCCAGTATCTCGGCGAAGGCAACGGTATACTCAAGCCTCTTCCCATACTCCGCCCTTCTGCCCTTCTTACCGGCTAATGGACCCGTTCTGCCAGTTATCATCTCCGGATTGTAGGGCTGCATCCGGTAGGTCCTGACGAGGACCCAAGCATCCCGAACGGCCGGGTGCTCTATAAAATAGAAGTGGTTAACCCTGACCTGCACGTCCTCCATCACGACGAAGACGAGGGAGTCATGTGTGCATCCTGAAAGGGCGTATCCTACCGGCCTCACCTGAGGCTCATCCATCCCCTCTCAGCCTCCCTGCTCCCCTCCCAAGAGGCCTGAGATGTAGTCCCTATCGGTGAGGGTCCACGGCTCACCATGCTGGAGGGCTAGGAGGTTGAGGTCCTGCATCCTCATCTCTCCCTTCCTGACGAGGTCGAGAGACTTGGAGTAGATCATCAAGGTACGTATATTCGAGATGCTCGTCGTCACCTTAGTGAGCCTGTCAGCCTCACCTATCGAGAAGGGGATCCCCCTCTCCTCCTCTGATGTTGTGAATACCAATCCGCAGAGATCCTCAAGCCTATCTAGGCAGTATCTGGGTATCTCCAGCCTGAATGGGGTGGTCAGCCCTGTCCTTATGTAGGACGAGTAGATGCTCGTGAACTCAGCCACATCGCGGCTCGGTATGCCCAGCTCCTCCGCCTTCCTCCTGTATCTCTCAACTATTCTTCCCTTCATGGGCTCATCTTCGGGTAGCGTATACTCCCCCAGGCGGAGGATGAGGTCCATGAGGGCGGTGTCCCGGAGCTTCGGCACCCGGAATTTCCTGCAGATGCGGTTTATCCTCGTCCTCTTGACGAAGCCCACTATCGGTATGTCCCTCTCATAGCAGTAGTGGAGCAGGCCGACGGAGCTTATCAGCGCCTCCCTGAAATCGTTTATGTAATCTTCAGTTGAGTCTGGGAGGGGTGAAAGCCAGAAGTTTATGAGTAACGAGCCGTCCATCAGCACCGCCTTCGGCTCCCACCTCTCCACAGCCTCCTCAGTCACATCACATTGTATCTTAAAAGCCAGAAGGGACTCTCTCTGCTCAGTCCTGAACTCATCAGCCCAGACGTCAGGCATCCCCGCCCTAAAGATCGGCTCATCCATGATCCTCCATCCCTCAGCGACGAGGGCTGTTGATGCATAGAGCGGTATAAAGGCGGACCTCAGGTCGACGCCGTTGTTCCCTGCGTCTGAGGCTACAACCCTGAGTTTAGCCGCCTCCTCGCATCGCTTCAGACTTCTGACCTCTATCTTCCCACGTATCTCCCTGAGTAGTCTCTTCCTTCTATGATTATACTCCTTGAGCTGCTGAACGATTACGTCTGTCCCCTCATCTATGAGCATCCGGTAAAGATCAGCGTGAAGAGTCTCAGGTTCAGGGCCAGAGAAGAGGGAAAAATATGCTTCCCTAAAGGCATGAGGAATGATCTCAGAGGTTCTTCTTCTTTCCCTGCTCAAACTTCTTACCCTCACATATAGCAAAATGTCACAGGCCTCTTTAAATGTGTATGTTCCCTCCTTAGGGGGGATCTCCGCTTTCTGCGGCTCCGTTTTCCTCGTTATCACGTTGAATAATCGGGATATCCACTATGGAAAGCGGTCATACGGGGCCTCACTGATGATCGGCGTCTTGATCATCTCATCATCGAGATTTTTTCATTTCCAAGATTATGTCAAGGGCCGTCTTGCTGTCCATGGCTGCCTTTAGGGGATGACCGGGGTATGGGGGGACCTCAACGTTCAAGAAGCCGTCATAACCGACTTCTCGGAGGGCCTCCATAACGTCCGGCCAGGGAACATCCCCCTCCAGAAGCTGTCTGAACTGGAGTTTAGATCTGAGGAAGTCCTTGACGTGGATGCAGACTATCAGATCCGAGAGGTGATGGATCCACTGCTGGGGAAATCCGAGAAAAAGGATGTTCCCAATGTCTAAGTAGACCCTGACATATGGATGGTCAATCTCCTCTATGAATCTGCGGAACTCGAGGGGGCTATACAAGAATCGATTCCAGACATTCTCGATGCCTAAGATTACGCCGTGATCCTCAGCCGTGGGGGCAGCCTTCAAGATGCTCTCCTTCGATAGCCTCCACATATCTGAATATGAGACCTCAGCAATAGCGACGGCAGGAACGACTAGAAAGACTTCTGATCCGATGTCTGAGGCGAACTCGCATCCCACCTTTAGGATCTTGACAGCCTTCTCCCTTCTTTTTTCATCGGGACTGGCGGGATTAAATTTCCAGAAGAGACCCGTACAGAGGCTCGGCAGCTCCAACCCAAGCGACGCTGCCTTCTCCGCGATTAACCTTCTCGCCTTCTTCGGAAGCTCAAGGAAATCCTCGGTTAGATTTAGTTCAACACCATCAAAGCCTATCTTCGCGGATGATTCTAAGACTTCATCCACAGTGAAGCCGGATGGATAGATCCATGCATTTACGCCTTTCCTCATCGGGCATAATCCCCTACGTTACCTCCTTTGTTAATGGTAATCTCACAGGTCTCCCCGTCTCCATGGATCTCCTAGCCGCTAATGTGAACTCCAGGGTCTTCGCCCCCTCCCTCATCGGGGTTCTCGTCTCTTCATCATTGAGGACAGCCCAGATCAGATCCTTAGACTCTAAGAGATAGATGTCCCTCTCTTCCGATTCTCTAACGACCCGCCTCTTCCTCGTCGAGTAAAGACTCAAAGTATTCCCATCCTCAGCATGCATCGTGTAATTCTCCGTGGCAATCAACCATCGGAACCACCATTGGGAGGCGGCCCCCCAAGTCGTCGCCGAGATCGATCCTATTGCTCCGGATCTAAATCGAAAAGTCGCGTTGCTCACGTCCTCCACTGTGACGTCTGGAATATCCACCCAGAATATCCTTCCCATCTGTCCGTATACCTCCTCAGCTTCTCCGCATAAGTAGCGAAGAGCATCGTAAAGATGGGTTGACTGCTCGACAATCTGACCGCCGCTCTTCTCCTTATCTCTCCACCAGGCGCCTCCGAGGAAGTGACACCAGTACCAACCGACAGCAAGCCCTATCCTCCCCGCCTCCCCGCTCTCTATCAGATGCTTAGCCCTCTCCACGGCGTACCCGAATCTCTGGCAGTATCCAACCTGGCTTTTGACACCGCTCTTTTCGACGGCTCTCACCATGCTCCATGCCAGCTCCATATTCAGTGCTATGGGCTTCTCGATGAAGATGTGGATCCCCTTCTCTGCTGAGACCATGACTTCGTCAGAGTGGGCGAAGGGAGGCAGGCAGACATAAACGATGTCAAGAGGCTCCTTCTCAAGCATCTCGCGCCAATCCACATACGGCCTCCCGCCGTACATCTCAGAGAAACGTTCAGCCCTCCCCTTCACTATGTCCGCAAACCCGGTCATCTCAACCTCCTCAATAGACTTCAGCCTCTCAGCGTGAATACTTGCGATTCCCCCGCATCCTATCATGCCTATTCTTAGTTTACGCATCTGAGACCACCAATCCGGGTTTGGAATGGGGTAAGCGAAGAAGCATTTTAAGGCTTTCTCTTTTGAACGTTAATACGTGAATCTGTTCTTCCATTGAGCTGCCTCCCTCCAAAGCATGACCAATTCGTGACGCTCTAATCCAAAGCAGGGAGGCGGCGCGGTTTAATTTAAATAACATGACCAAATGATCTAAATCCGGTGAGATGATCAGATGCCCGGAGTAGTCATTGTGGGGACTCAGTGGGGCGACGAAGCCAAAGGCAAGATAACTGATTTCCTCGCGAAGGACGCGGACTGCATAGTCAGGTATAACGGCGGGGCGAACGCTGGCCACACAGTCGTCGTGGATGGGAAGACGTACAGGTTCAGCCTCATCCCGTCAGGGGTGCTTCATGGAAAGAGAGTCTACATAGGCAATGGCGTGGTCGTCGATCCGGGGGTCCTCATCGAAGAATTAGAAAACCTGAGAAGAGAGGGGCTCCAGCCTGATTTACACATCAGCGACAGAGCTCACGTCGTCTTCGGCTTCCATAAGCTCGAGGATGGGTTGCAGGAGAGGGTGAAGGGCAGCCTGAGGGCAGGCACAACGCGGAGGGGGATAGGCCCCACATACTCGGACAAGGCGGCGAGGCTTGGGATACGCGTCGCCGATCTGCTGGATGAGGAGGCGCTCAGATCGAAGATCAGTCTCCTCGTGGACCTCAAGCAGAAGCTCTTCAGCCGGGTTTACGGCGAGGATGTCAAGCTGGATAAGGATGGGATCATCAGGGAGGCCATGAGGTTCGGCTGGGAGATCTCCAGTTACGTATGCGACGTCTCCGCTGAGATAAATGAGGCGTTAGATAACGGGGAGACCGTCATATTCGAGGGGGCTCAGGGAACCCTGCTGGATATAGATCACGGAGTGTATCCGTACGGCACATCCTCCAACACGATCGCTGGCGGCGCCTGCACTGGGGTAGGCGTGGGGCCGAAGCGGATCGATAGGGTGATAGGCGTCATGAAGGCTTATACGTCAAG